>JAEUJL010000468.1 GCA_016794835.1 Gemmatimonadota bacterium
GGTGAGTGCATTCACCTGGTTGTTGAGGCCCGTGTCCTTGAGGCCCCAGCCCGTGAAGGTCTGCACCGAGGTCGGGCCGCCGTCCGCCACGATGCCCATCGAGGCGCCCTGCGCATACCAGTTCCACCGGCCACGCTGGAAGGTGACCTTGGCCTTGCCACCGAATGCATCTGAGGCCTTCACCTCGTCGAGGAGCACGCGGTAGTTGCCCGGCGATCCCTCGGCGACCTGGAACTTCTGGCCGACCCGGGTCGCACCACCCCAGATGCCGCCCGCTTCCAGCCCGAGCGTGCCACCGGCGAAGAGTCGCGAGGTCGCCGCATGGAGGGTCGCGCGGCGCGTCTGCGGGAGCGGGATGGCGAAGGAGCTGGTGGTCTGGCCGTACGGGGCCACTTCCTCGTGGAAGAGGCCGGTCACCGTGAAGTCGCCGAGCTTGCGTCCATACTTCACGATCGCTGCCGGGTTCGCACCCCACCAGAGTTCCGGGCCGAGGGCGACCTTGAGTCCATTCAGTTGGCGCTTGCCGGTGAACTCCATGCCGAGGGGCGCTGCGGCGTTGTAGATATCGATGTTGCGGCCGTAGTTCGCCTCTCTATAGATGCCGAAGAAGTCCCCTTCGTACCCCCAGTGGTAGTGCCCCGTCCGATTGAACCCCTCGAGCCGGAACAGTCGCTCGTCCCACGAGACGCTGGTCTGGAAGATCTTGAGGCGTTCGAGGTCGGCCACGCCGAAGGTGCCGGCCGGCCCGGTCACCGAGCGCGCCCGGCCCCGGTTCTCATAGAAGATCTCGTCGATCGGGTTGTCGGGCACGTTGCCGAGGATGTTCACCGTCAGGTTCGCCTGGAAGCGCTCGTTCGGGCGTGCCTCAACCCCGACAAAGAACGACTCGAGCCGGTCGAACCCGCGCGCGGATGGGCGGCTGTTCGACGCCGGCGAGGTGACCTTCGGTGTGGTCAGGCGCGTGCCGCCCGTGTTGAACGTCGACAACTCGAGTCGCATGTTGCTCACCCGGAGGCGCTCGCTGCCACCGGACGCCGCGGCCTGGTCGGCGCGCGCCTGCATCATGATCGACGACAGGTCGATGGCACCGAAGACCGAGGCGATGCGCGCCAGGTCGGTGTCCGTGGCGTAGGGGTCGAGTGCGTAGGCCTTCTGCAGGCCGTAGAACGCCGCGCGCGGGTACAGCTCATACAACCCACGGGCGTCCGGCGGGCCCTTCGCGGCGAGCCCCCACCACTCCTCGTTCATGTTGTTCTCGCCACGCACGAAGTCGTCCTGGTACGCCTCGTTGGCCCAGGAGGCATTCGCATCGTGGATGTCGAGCCGGGTCTCCTGGCCGTACTTCCACCATCCATCGGTCCACTGGAAGGTCATGCCCCCGATCGCATTGCCGACGCGACCCTTGCCGCTCGTCTGCTCGTAGATCTCGCGCCACTGCGAGAGCACGTACCGCGCTTGCGACCGCTGGTCCTCGCGCGCCTCCTTCTCGTTCCAGGCGTCCGCGCCAAACTCGGTGAACATCACGGGGATGCCAAGCTTGTCCTTCACTTCCTGGAAGAGCGTTCCGAACGACAGGCCGCGATACACGTTGGTCCCGAACACATCCAGGCCCTTGGCTTCCTGGGCGATGATGTCGAGGTACTGGATGTCGCCATTGGCCAGGGCGACGGGCAGTGCCGGGTCCCGGGTCTTGATCGCCCGCGCGACCTCACCAACGAGCGAATAGAGGAACCGGGCCTTCGCGGCTTGTCGCTCCCCGACCGGCAGGTTCTCCGTCGACGCCGAGCGCCACTCGAGGCCGTAGTTGTTCTCGTTGCCGAGGAGATACATCAGCAAGCCCGGGGTGCCCTTGAGCTCGTCGACGATCGCCAGCACTTCGGCGGTCAGGACCGCGCGGGTCTTCGGGTCGGAGTAGTCGGTCTGGGCGACGAACGCTCCGTTCGCCGAGTTGCCGTACCGGCCCAGCGCGTGGTTGACCACCGTATAGATGCCATACCGGTCATGGATGTACTGGATCCATCGCGCGGGGATCCCGTTGTACACCCGGATCGCGTTGACGCCCATCGTCCTGAGCATCCCCATCTCGCGATCCAGCGCGGCGGCGATCAGCTCGCTGGGCTGCGTCCAGAGGCTGTACGAGTAGTTGGTGCCGATCGGGAAGTAATCCCAGTTGACCCCTCGAACGAAGAAGTCGCGGCCGTTCACCTGCAGTCGACTCCCGCTGGCGTCCGTGACCACCCGGGCGGTCGTGGCGCCCTGGGCGCCCAATGGGCCCGTAAGGGAGAGGAGAAGGGCGCCGGCAACGAGCAGCGGGCGACGGAAAGAGAAGGCTCGGGACCGGGCCGGACTCATCTGTACCTCCTCCGCACGGGAGGTGGAACGGGGACCTGCGCTGAGCGACTTTGTTCGCTGAGAGAACAAAGTGGGATTTCTCCCCGTCGGTGTCAAGACGGACTCCCGGTCGCTGCCGGTCCCTTCGGAGGTGCCCGGACCGGGGGGGAGGCGCCGGGTCGTGGATGCATGGCGTGGGACCGAGTCGCGCCGCCGTGGGGCCTGACCCATGCCAGTCGCAGCTTTGACAGCCCCTCCCCGGCCCGTAGCTTGGCCGCGAGCATCCCACCGCCGCTGCCCGTGTCCTCGATTCTCCATCGTTCCCTCGCCGCCCGACTCCCAACCGCCGTGCACGGGGAGGGGATGCGCCTCACTCTGGACAACGGGCAGGAGGTCCTGGACGCCTCGGGTGGCGCCGCGGTCGCCTGTCTCGGCCACGGGAATGCCCGGGTGGCCGCGGCGATCGGCGCGCAGGCGTCGCGGATGGCCTACGCGCACACCGGATTCTTCACGAGTGCGCCCGCGGAGGCCCTCGCCGACCTGCTCGTTGGGCGCCGCCCCGGCGGCCTCACTCACGCCTTCTTTGTCTCCTCCGGGTCGGAGGCCGTGGAGAGCGCCCTCAAGCTGGCCCGCCAGTACCACGTGGAGCGGGGGGAGCCCCAGCGGGTGCACTACGTGTCGCGACGCCAGAGCTACCACGGGGCGAGCCTGGCTTCATTGGCGGTGGGAGGCAATCTCGGACGACGGCGGCCGTACGAGGACATCCTGATGGGGAATGTCTCGCGGGTCTCGCCGTGTTTCGCCTATCACGGGCAGGGTGCCGACGAGACCGACGCGGCCTATGTCGCTCGCCTGGCGCAGGAACTCGAGGCCGAGTTTGTGCGCATCGGGCCACAGCGGGTGATCGCGTTCCTCGCCGAGACCGTGGTGGGTGCGACGGCGGGCTGCGTGACGGCCGTGCCGGGGTACTTCGCGGCGGTGCGCGAGGTGTGCGATCGACACGGCGTCCTGTTGATCCTCGACGAGATCATGTGCGGGATGGGGCGCACGGGGACGGTGCATGCGTGGGAGCAGGAGGGGGTGGTGCCGGACATCCAGGTCATCGCCAAGGGAATGGGCGGCGGGTACGTCCCGATCGGAGGCCTGCTGGTTTCCGCGCGAGTCATCGATGGCCTGTCGGCAGGCAGCGGGGCATTTGTCCATGGGCATACGTACCAGGCGCATCCCGTGGCGTGTGCCGGTGCGCTCGAGGTGCAGCGCATCATCGCCGAGGACGGGTTGGTCGCGCGGGCCGCGTCGCGGGGGGCGTACCTGAGGGAACGCCTGGGGGAAGTGTTGGGGCAGCACCCGCATGTGGGCGACATCCGGGGGCGCGGGCTCTTCCTCGCGGTGGAGTTTGTGGAGGATCGGGCGCTGCGGCGTCCGTTTCCCGCGGCTGCCAGGGTCCACGAGCGCG
>JAEUJL010000575.1 GCA_016794835.1 Gemmatimonadota bacterium
GTTGGCGGTGTGAGGGGATTGTGGCCGCCGTGCGCGTGGCGCACGATCTCGACGCGGCCGCGTTCGCCAGCGGCGACGTGCGTCTCGACGACCTGGCCCCCCAGGGCGCGGACGTCGAGTGCCCGGGATGGTGGCTGCACCGACCGTGGGACCTGGTGCGACACCTCACCGACATGCTGGGCGCCGACATTCCCACGCTAGGGGTCGGCGCCGGTGGTGTGCCCGCACATGCCGTCACCATGGGAACGGCTCCCGTCCTCGTGGATCCGACCGCGACCATCGAGCCCCTGACGGTGTTCGATGCCTCGGCTGGCCCGATCCTCATCCAGGCCGGGGCTTCCATCGCGGCGTTCACCCGCGTGGTGGGGCCCTGCGTGATCGGTCCCGCCACGCAGGTGCTGGGTGGACGCGTGGCCGCCTCGTCGATTGGCCCGTCCTGCCGCGTGCATGGCGAACTCAGCACCAGCATCTTCATCGGCCACGCGAACAAGGGGCACGACGGGTTTGTCGGCCACTCCATCCTGGGCCGATGGGCGAACCTTGGTGCCGGCACCACGACGAGCAACCTCAAGAACACTTACGGCCCCGTGCACGCCTGGAGCCCCGACGGCGAGGTCGACACGGGGATGCAATTCCTCGGCACCCTGCTGGGTGACCATGCGAAGACGGCGATTGGCACGCGCCTGACCACCGGAGCGATCGTCGGGGCGGGCGCGAACGTCCTGGCCGACGGGCTGACACCCAAGGTCATCGCCCCGTTCGCCTTTGGTGATGGCACGTATCGACTCGACAAGTTCCTTGAGGTGGCCGCGCGCGTGATGGCGCGCCGGCAGGTGGCCTTGTCGGAGGACCAACGTTCGGCCCTGGCTGCCGCGCACGCTGCCCGCTGGCCCGGGTGAAGGTCACGGTCCTCGGCAGCGGCTCCAAGGGGAACGCACTCGTGGTCGAGTGCGAGGACGACCGCATCCTGGTCGACGCGGGGTTCCCGGCGCGCACGCTCGTCGCGCGGCTCCGTGCCGCGCGCATTGCCCCGGAGTCGATCAGCGCGCTGATCCTCACCCATGAGCACACCGACCACGTGGCGGGAGCGCGGGTGGCCGCGAAGCGGTTCGGGTGGACCGTGTATGCGACGGCCGGGACGATCGAGGAGGTGCCGCGGCTCAAGGAGGTCAGCCCGATCCCGATCACCCCGCGCGAGTCACTGGCGCTCGACACCATGCGGGTGTCGTGCCTCCGGATCCCGCACGACGGCCTCGACCCCGTCGCCCTGACGATCGAGAGTCGCGCCACGGGGGCGCGCCTTGGCGTGGCCTACGACATCGGGCACGTGACGCCGTCGCTCGAGCAGTCCCTGCGTGACCTCGACGCCCTCGTGCTGGAGAGCAACCACGACGTCGACATGTTGCGCTACGGGCCATACCCGCCGTCGCTCAAACGGCGCATTGCCGGTGGCCGTGGGCACCTCAGCAATGAAGCGGCCGCCCGCCTTGCCGCCGCCATCGCCCATCGCGGGTTGCGTCATGTGGTCCTGGCACACCTGAGCGAGCAGAACAACGCGCCGGAGGTGGCCCGTCGCACGGTGGGGGTGGCCCTGCGGCGGACTCCATACGACGGGACGCTCACCGTGGCCTCGCAGGACGGGGTGGTGCGGTTCGGGGTGGCCCGGAGTCCCCGCGTCGAGCAGATCGACCTGTTCTAGGCCAGCGGGTTCTGCCACTCCCGTCGCGCCAGCAGGAACGGGACGCGGGCGTCATAGGTGTGGTGCTCGCGCACAAAGGCCTCCCCCTGTCGTCGCACGCGCGCGCGCAGGTCGGGCTGGCCGTCGAG
>JAEUJL010000579.1 GCA_016794835.1 Gemmatimonadota bacterium
GGGAGTCGCTGGCCCCGTCCTCCACAGACGAATACATTGGCCGCCACGCTACACCCACCCCGATGACATACGTCGATCCCTCCAGAAAGGTCCGTGTCGCCGTCCTGGGCGCCGGTGCATGGGCCCGCCTGGCCCATGTGCCGGGTTTCCTGAGGGATCCGCGGTGCGAGGTCGTCGCGATCTGCGACCCGCAACGTGACCTCGCCGTCTCGCTCGCCACGGACATGGGGATCCCGGTGGTGGCGACCGACCACCGGGAGATCCTGCGCCGCGAGGACATCGACCTCATCGATGTCTGCACGCCCTCGGCAACGCATTTCGAGCTCGCGTGGGGCGCCCTCGAGGCAGGCAAGCATGTCCTGTGCGAGAAGCCCGTCGCCTACGACTTCCGGGAGACGATCCGCGCCGCCGAGTTCGCCCGGTCGAAGGGGCTCAAGACCAAGCTCGGGTTCACCTTTCGGTACGCGCCCGCGATGCGGTACATGAAGGCGCTGATCGATGACGGCTTCATCGGCACGCCGTTCATCTTCAACGGCTACGAGCAGAACTCCCAGTGGCTGGACCCGATGAACCCGTTGCGCCAGGTGGACCCGGACGCCGACCCCTCGGTCATCCAGGTCTCGTCGCTCGAGGGGTATGGGGCGCCGATCATCGACATCGGCATGTGGGCGGTCGGCGCACCCTACCAGGAGGTCGTCGGGACGATGCGCAACTTCATCCCCGAGCGCATGGTGCGCGCGACGGGCCGCATGATGCGCATGAACATCGACGATGGCGACATCTTCATCGGGGAGTTTGCCAACGGCGCGTTAGGCAGCGTGCAGACGTCCTTCGTGACGGTGGGCAACTACCCCGGCATCGAGGCGCGGGTCTACGGCAGCCATGGGGCGCTGATCTGCCGCCTCGTGGAGGAGTTCGGGGTCTGCGAGGTGCTCAAGGCGGCGCGACCGGACGACGTCGAGTTCAAGGAGATCGAGGTGCCGGCCGCGTACTACCCGGTCGGCGGGCACAAGCGCGAAGCCTGGCGCACCCTGTTCTATGCCAACCTCATCTCCTCGTTCCTCGGCGAGATCCAGTCGCCGGACCCGGCCAACGAGGGTGACTTCATGGACGGCGCGCGCGTGCAGGAAGTGATCAACGCGGTGGAGGTGTCGTTCCGCCAGCGCCGCTGGGTCTCCCTGCCGCTGGCGCGGTGAGCACCTACGAGCAGCGCGCGACGTTCGCCGCCGGAGTCACTGCGTCGACCCGGGCAAATCCATCGGCCCCGGCAGCCGTCGAGTCTCGCGCCACGGCGACGCGCAGGGTCATGCGCACCTCCTGGCCCGGACGCAGCGCGCGGAACCGGTACTCCTGGGACAGCGCGGCCAGCACGTTGGGGGTCGGCGCGAGGATCAGCCACCGCCCCGGTTTGCCGCACAGGCGAAGCTCGCGGCGCTCGCCAGCCACCACGACCATTGCGTCACTGGTGGTGGCCTTGGCGCGCACCGTACCACTCCCAACCACACCGATGCCCCGGTCGGCTCGACTCGAGCCCGCAAATGCGGGGGCACCCGCCAGGTTGGCCGGTGCCTGCTGTGGGACCGCGGCTTCGGCTGAATCCCACTGCCGTTCTCGCTCCGCCTGGGCGACCTGCTCGACGAGCCGTTCTCGGCCGCCGCAGGCGGCGCTACTGGCAAGGACAACCCCGAGGAGGAGGTGGCGCATGTCTGCCGCAGGCATGGCCGAGAAGCTCGCGAGCACGGCCACGGCCTGCAACCCCCTGCGGCTCCAGCCATGACCGGCCCGCACACCGACGGATCCCTCGACGCGTTCTTCGACGCGTTGGTCCATTTGCGCCCGGTCGACGCCACCTTCATCGGGATCCACGATCAGGACCATCGCCTCCCGGACTGGTCCCCCGCCGGGCACCAGGCGCTCGCGCAAAGATGGCGCGCCGTGGGCGAGGCGCTTGGCGCGACCCACGACCTCGAGACGGCGGTCCGCGCAGGCGACTGGGCGACGATCGACCGCGCGGTGGCGCACTCCCATGTCGACGTCACACTGGCCGAGCTGGCGTCGCGACACTTCACGCGCGGCAACCCATCATTGGCGGTGGGAGAGGCGGCGTTCAGCGTCATTGGCCTGATCACCCGTGAATTCGCGCCCGCAGCGCAACGGGCCTCCTACCTGCTGCCGCGCCTCCGCGCGATCCCGCGTTTCCTTGCGGGGGCAATGGCTTCGATCGCCGATGGGCCGGTGCCCTCCGCCTGGGTGGACCGGGCAC
Source organism: Gemmatimonadota bacterium (assembly GCA_016794835.1). Lineage (GTDB taxonomy): Bacteria > Gemmatimonadota > Gemmatimonadetes > Gemmatimonadales > Gemmatimonadaceae > RBC101. The sequence goes on from JAEUJL010000579.1 coordinate 2,264, forward strand.
TCCGCGAAACCAGGGCGCTCGAGCGCCTGCTGACGGAGGGCCTCCCGATCTGGTGTCGCGAGATGGCGCTGGCGGACGACCGCAGCCAGGCACTCGTGGACGCGGCGCAGGGTGCCGCGGGCGCGGTCCACGGCGCGACTGAGGCGCTCAACAACCTGAAGCGGGACGCCGTGGACGCCCGGCCGGCGGGTGAAGAGCTGCTGACGACCTGCATCCGGTCCGGACACTGGATGGAGCGCTCCATCGACGACCTCCTGCAGGAAGCCCGCGACGCACTGCGCGAACACCAGGCGCTCCTCGCCGAGCGGGTACGGGAGGCCCAGGCGGGCTCGCTCGCCGAAGTCCTTGCTCGGCTCGCGGCGGCGCATCCATCGGTGGCGGACTACTACGGCGCCTTCCAGCGGTGCTGGGACGCGTGCCGCGCCACATCGGACGCGCACGGCCTGGTGACCTGGCCCGACGCCCCCATTCGCTACGTCGCCATTCCTGAATGGACGCGCATGGCGGCCCCGTCGCTGTACTACCTGTTCTACCGGTCGCCCGCCCCGTTCGATACCTACCCGGTCTACGACTACGTGGTGACCCCGATCGAGGGGCTCGACGACGTCGCGGCCGCGCGCCACCTCGCCGCCTGGAACAACGCGACGATCAAGCTCAATCACGTTGTGCACCACGGCGCCCTCGGCCATCACGTGCAGAACTGGTATGCGTATCGCGCGCCGTCCCGCGTCGCGCGGATCGCTGCCGCAGACTGCGCCAGCAGGATCGCCATGCTCCAGGGCGGCACCATGGCGGAAGGATGGGCCTGCTACGCCACGGACCTCATGGAGGAAGTCGGCTTCCTCACCCCGGACGAACGGGTGTCGGAACAACACACGCGGGTCCGGATGCTCGCCCGTGCGATCGTCGACCTGGAGTTCCACACGGAGCGCCGCTCCTTTGCCGACGCGATCACGCTCTACGTTGACGAGGTCGGGATGACGCCGGAGATGGCACGGGCTGAGGCGACCAAGAACAGCATGTTCCCCGGAACCGCGATGATGTATTGGTTCGGCACTCAGGGGGTGCACACCCTGCGACGCCTGGTCGCCGCACGTGAGGGCGCCGCGTTCTCCCTGCGTGACTTCCACGATCGGTTCCTGGCACACGGTGCCCTGCCGGTGGCGCTGATCTCGCGACTGATGACGGCGGAGCGCTAGCGGAGCTGG
>JAEUJL010000581.1 GCA_016794835.1 Gemmatimonadota bacterium
TCCACCGCCATCGACGCGAGCACACCGTCACTGCCGATGTAGATCAGGCGCGTGCCCTCGGCCGACCAGACCGGCGCCTCGCTGGCCCCGATCGCGGACGCGACCGACTGGAGCTGTTCGATGGACGGCGTGGTGGCCGCCTGGGCCGCGAGCGTGGACGCGCCGAGGAGCGCGCAGCAAGCGACGGCGAAGGGTCGAGTCCGTGGCATGACAAACCAGAGGTGGGGGGACAAGGGAGTATGCCCTTCGTGCCCGTATCGCGCGAGACGTCCGCGCGATCCGCTCGAACGATGACCGCCGACCGTCACGCGGCCTGCCGGTGTGGGGCCGCCGCAGCCTAGGGCGAGGTTGCGGTGAAGGTGGCCGTGCCCACGTAGCGATTCGACGTGTTGGTGAACCCGTCTCCCGTGCCCCTGGGGTCTTGTCGCGTCACCTGGACCGTGTAGACCTCGCCGGGAACCAGGGGGCGACTGGCGACATCTGTCGCGCCGCCCGCCGGGGCGGTGGCGCCGTACGAGAGGGGTGAGGTGAGCGAGTTCCGCGTCGTGGCCGCGACGGACCAGACGAGTGCGGGAGTGTATCCGTCGCCGGCCGTGGCGCCGCGATAGACGCGCACGAGCTGCGCTCCGGCCGGCTGCCAGGAGATGCTCACTGCCGACGTTCCCCCGGTTGTTGCGACAACCCGTGGTACCTCCGCGGGGTCGTAGGGGTTGCGGTCACAGGCGAGGAGGGTCGTTGCCGTGAGGAGCGCGGCGCCGAGGCGGCGTGGGAATCGAGGCGAGGCGCACATGCGATCAAGCTACCCGCGTATCACGTCGCCGGGCCGCGCGGGCGACTTGTCGCGCGATTGTTCAGCCGGGACTGGCGAAACGGCGAAGGGTGGCCGTGGGAGGATGGGTTCAGACTGTCCCAGTGGTTCCTGCACCGGATCCGGCGACCCCTGCCGCTGGTTGGACGGATCGGCCAGTGGGCGAGGAGCGGCAAGCCGACGAGCGAACCAGGCCGCGACCGCCGCTGCAACAAGCATGGCTGCCGCGCCGATCCAGATGCCCTGCTCTGCATCCGCATCCATCGGCTCGAAGACGGGCTGGGACGCCAGGAGACTCGCCGTTGCGATTCCCCAGGTCGCAATGGCCATGGTTGCCCAGCGGGAACGCCTGAACACACCCACCGCCCCCATGGCTGCCGTCACGCCCATGACCAGCTGCAAGACGGCGAACAGCCGCGAGCCGGGCTCGGTGTCGCCCAACTCGTTCATGGCCTGCCGCAACGCGTCGCTGCTGAGCACGACGAGAACAACGGAGAGCAGGTAGCGGCCAGCGGTTCCAAGCACAGAGAGACTCCGCTCGTGATGCGGTGAACTGCGGCGGCGGGAAGGGTATTCGCCCGCCGCCAATCGGCCCTACATCACCGTCCCGCGCGGCAGCACAATCGTGCCAAGTCCGAGCCGCTTGAGCAACTCGTTCAGCGCGGCGACATCACGGTCGATGATGGTGCGGAGCCGCCCCGATACCGGCGCGAGCTCCTTGCCGAGGTCGGCGAGGCGCGCCGCGGCCGCCGGCGCCGGGCGTCCCTTCGGCCCGCCGGCGATGTACCCGTCACTCCCGGTGACAAAGCCGTAGAGCTCCATCAGCTGGTTGTCGAGCTTGCCGGCGAAGCGAATGGGATCCTGGCCGCTCTGGCTCTTCACCTGCGAGAAGTCCAGCTCAACACTGCCGAGCTTGCCGGTGAGCGAGTCGATCGCCGGGCGCACGGCCCCGTCCTGGTTGATGCGCGCGGCCTGCTCCACGGCGCGCTGGGCCTGCTCGCGGACCGCGCGAATGGTCTCGAGGGCGTTCTGCACGACGTTGATCGAGTCGCGAATCGCGCTGCCGAGCCGGAACTGCTCGTCGTAGTCTGCTTGGGTGAGCGTGGTGAGACGGGGATCGGCAAGCAGCCGGAAGGTCTGCGACATCGTGACGCCGTTGGCGGTGAGTCGCACGGTGTACTCACCCGGTGGGGCCTTCACGCCGCCGTTGTACCCCCACACGACCTGGCCCTTCACCGGCTTGGGCCCCGCGTAGGTGAGGTCCCAGGTGACGCGGAACATCCCGGCCTTCGTTGGCAGGGCTGGCAGCTGGCGCTCGCGCGCCTTCGCGGTGTCGCTGCTAAACGCTCGCACCACCTGCCCGCGCGCGTCGAGCACATCGAGGGTCACCTCGGCGGTGGCCGCCTGGCGCAAGAAGACGTGGAACATCGCGCCGTTGGGCAGCGCGTCCGGCGCGTTCTCGACACCGCCGGCACCACCACCGCCGACCTGGATGCGATAGGCATCACGCGGCTTGTAGAGGTGCGCGGCGGCGGTGCGCGCGACGGCGGCGGCCTGGTGCAGCGGCGTGAGGTCGTCGAGGATCCAGAGCGAACGTCCCTGGGTCGCCACGACGAGGTCGTTGCGGTGCACCCGCAGGTCCGCCACCGGGGTCACCGGAAGGTTGAGCTGCAGCGACTGCCAGGAAGCACCCCCGTCGAAGGTGACGAAGAGGCCATGCTCCGTCCCGGCGTAGGCGAGGCCGTCCTTCACGGGGTCCTCGCGCACGGCGCGCACCGGAGAGCCGGCCGGAAGTCCCGCCGTGACCGTCCGCCAGGTGCGGCCGTAGTCGTCGGTGCGGAAGATGTACGGGCGGTGGTCATCCATGCGGAACTTCTGCACCGCGACCCACGCCCGTCCGTCCTGGTGCGCCGAGAGGTCGATGTTCTCGACGGTGCCGAGCGCGGGCATTCCCGGTGGGGTGATCTCCTGCCAGGAACGTCCGCCATCACGCGTGATGTGAATGCGACCATCGTCCGACCCCGTCCATAGAGTCCGGGGGTCGGTGGGGTCCTCCGAAATCGCGAAGATCGTGTTGTAGATCTCGACGCCGGTGATGTCGTTGTTGATCGGGCCGCCGGACGCGTTCTGGTGGTCCTTGTTGTTGGTCGTGAGGTCGGGGGAGATGGCTTCCCAGGTCATCCCCGCATCGCGTGAGCGCAGCACCACCTGCGCGCCGTGGTACACGACGTTGGGATCGTGGCGCGACACGACAATGGGCGCGACCCACTGGAACCGATACTTGAGGTCCTTCGCCGCCTGCCCCAGCTGCAGCTGGGGATAGGCG
>JAEUJL010000609.1 GCA_016794835.1 Gemmatimonadota bacterium
GGCTACCTCGAGGATGTGGCCCCCGACGGGCGCGTCACCTACATCACCGAAGGGATGTTGCGCGCCCTCCATCGCCGGGAATCGCCTGAGGCGCCGCCGTATCGCCACTTCGGCCCGTATCGCACCTACACGTCCCGTGACACGATGCCCCTCGTGCCGGGCGAGGTGGCGACCCTGCGATTCGAGTTGTTCACCACCTCGGTGCGGCTCAAGGCGGGGCATCGCCTGCGCCTTGCCCTCGCCGGGGCGGATCGCCCGCTCCTTGGCTTGTATCCTCCGCAGGCGGCGCCCACCTGGACCGTCCATCGGTCGGCGCCGCTCGCCTCCTTTGTCGAAGTCCCCATGATGGAGATTCGTCCATGACCCTGATCCTGACGCGGCTGCGCCGCACCTTCGCCATCCTTGCGGGCGCCGTCGCCTGCTCCCGCGCCACCACGGGCGTGACCCCCGCCGCGATCGCCCAGGTGCCCACGCGGCCCAACGATGCCGTGCCGGGCGCCCGCACGGCCGACTACGACGTGGTGATCCGCAACGGCCGCGTGCTCGATGGCATGGGGAATCCGTGGATCCTCGCGGACGTCGCGATTCGCGATGGCCGGTTCGTGAAGATCGGCCGGATCCCGGAGCGGGGCACGCGGGAGATCGACGCGCGCGGGTTGTACGTCTCGCCCGGGTGGATCGACATGATGGACCAGTCGGGGAGTGTGTTGCTCCGCAACGGCAACGCGGACAACAAGCTGCGCATGGGGGTGACGACGGCCATCGGCGGCGAGGGGGGCTTTCCCGTCCCGGCGAGCCGCATCAGCGAGTACTGGGCCACGCTCGAGCGACAGGGGATCTCGATCAACTTCGGGAACTACTACTCGCAGACGCAGGCCCGGGTCGGGGCGATGGGCTATGTCGCCCGGAAGCCGACCCCCGAGGAGATGGCGAAGATGAAGGCGTCGATGGACACCGCGATGCGGGCGGGGGCCATGGGGATGACGACCGCGCTCATCTACCCGCCCAGCTCCTACACGACGACAGATGAACTGGTCGAGGTCGCCAAGGTCGCCGCGCAGTACGGTGGCACCTACGCCAGCCACATCCGCGGTGAGGGCGCCGAGGTGGTGCAGTCGGTGCGCGAGTTGATCGAGATCTCGGAGCGCGCCGGGTTACAGGGCGAGATCTTCCACCTGAAGGTGGCGCACCAGCCGTCCTGGGGGATCCTGATGGACAGCGTGCGCCAGGTCGTGGAGGCGGCGCGCGCCCGGAACGTGGACGTGGCGGCGGACCTCTACGTCTACACGGCAGGCGGGACCGGCGTGGAGGCCACGATCCCGAGCTGGGCGCAGGAGGGCGGCACGGATTCGCTCAAGAAGCGCCTGCGTGACCCCGCCATCCGGGCGCGCCTCAAGCGGGAATTGCAGACGGGCTCCCCGGGCTGGTGGAACATCGTCGAGGCGGCCGGTGGCTGGGACGGCGTGGTGCTGGCCAATCCCGCCAACCCCAACAACATGAAGTATGTGGGGAAGACGATGACGCAGATCGCGAAGGAGATGGGGAAGGACCCGGCGGACGCGGCGTGGGACCTGGTGCTCGATGGGACCTCGCGCGTGACCGCGATCTACCACATGATGAGCGAACCCGACATCGAGAAGGCCCTGCGCTTTCCCTGGACATCGATCGGGAGTGACGCGGGCGCGGCCGCCGAGCCCGGGAAGGACGATGGCGTCCTGCTGCACCCACGCGCCTACGGGAACGCCACGCGCGTGATCTCTCGTTATGTGCGGGACCGCAAGGCCATCACCCTCGAGGAGGGCATCCGCAAGCAGACGTCCTGGCCGGCCGCGCGCATGAAGCTCGCCGGGCGCGGCTCCATCAAGGAAGGGAACTGGGCCGACGTCACGATCTTCAACCTCGAGACGCTCGACGACGCGGC
>JAEUJL010000652.1 GCA_016794835.1 Gemmatimonadota bacterium
ACGGCGAAGGACATGGTGAGCCTCCTCATGCGGGGAACGGGGAAGGCGGCGCCGATGGGACGCCGCCCATAAGGGATTCCGTAATCAAACGGTCACATCTATAACCGTCGCCGTCAAGGACTACGGCCGTGTTTCCCTGCCGCGTGATAGATTGGGCGTCCCTGATGCATGGTGGTCCGGAAAGTCAGGCGCCACATTGCGTTGGCTCACTTCGTTACACTCGCCCCCATGACGACCACCGACGCTTCGTCCCTCATCTCGCGCAAGGATCTGGAGGCCGCCGCCGAGCGACTCGCACCGGTGGCGGTTCGGACCCCACTCCTGCCGCTGGGGACCCCGGCCGGGGAGGTCATCCTCAAGCCCGAGATGCTGCAGCGCGGGGGCGCCTTCAAGTTTCGCGGCGCCTACAACTTCCTCTCCCGCCTGACGGCGGCCGAGCGGGAACGCGGGGTCATCGCCCCATCGTCTGGCAACCACGCCCAGGCCGTCGCGCTCGCGGCGAAGATGTTCGGCGTGCAGGCGACCGTGGTCATGCCGACGACCGTCACCGCGGCCAAACGCGGCGGGGCTGAGCGGCTGGGCGCCACCATCGAGCTCGCCGGCACCACCACCCAACACCGGATGGATCGGGCCGTGGAGCTCATGAACGCCCACGGGCTGACGATGGTCCCGCCGTACGACCATCCCTGGATCATCGAGGGGCAGGGGACGGTCGGCCTGGAGGTTGTCCAGGACATGCCGGCGGTGCGACAGGTCCTCGTCCCGGTGGGCGGTGGGGGGCTTTCCAGCGGGGTGGCGGCCGCGGTCAAGCTGCTCAGCCCCACCACCCGGGTCATCGGCATCGAGCCGGCGGGGGCGCCCAAGCTGACCCGGGCGCGGGCGGCCGGGGAACCGGTCACCCTGGAGTCGACGCACAGCCTCGCGGACGGGCTCATGGCCGTACGCATCGGCACCTTGCCCTTCGCCCACCATCAGGCGTATCTCGACCAGGTGGTCACCGTGGAGGAGTCTGCCATCGTGCGCGCCGTGCGGTACCTGCTCGACCGGGCCAAGCTGGTGGCTGAGCCCAGCGGCGCGATTACGCTCGCCGCCGTCCTGTCGGACCGAGTGGCGGTGAGCGGGACCACGGTCTGCATCCTCTCGGGAGGCAACATCGAATGGGAGGGGCTCTCGCAGCTCCTCGGCCATGCCTAACGCGCGCATCCTCGTCGCCGATGGCGATGGGGCCGTGCTGCAGACCGTCACCTGGCTGCTGCGCGAGCACGGGTATGACGTGCGCACGGCGGCCTCGGGGGCCGACGTCCCGGCCGTGCTGCTCGAGTATACCCCGGACCTGGCCCTGCTCGATGTGACCCTGCCGGGGATCGACGGCTACCAGCTGCTGGAGCGCATCAAGTCCGATCCCCGCTGGCGCGAGCTCCCGGTGCTCATCATGTCCGGATTGCCGCCCGAGGAGGCGGCGGTGCGTGCCCTGGGGCTGGGGGCCGCGGACTTCGTGAAGAAGCCGTTCCGGGTGAAGGAACTCCTGGCCCGCATCCAGGCGCAGTTGCGCATGCGCACCATCCTGCGCTCGGCGTCCGAGGCGTTGTCGCAGGCGAATCGCGAGCTTGAGCGGGTCCGTGGCGAGGCCGAGCATCGTCGCCAGCTGGTCGACATCCTGCACGAGGTCAGCGAGGACCTGTCGACGGGCGAGATCTATCACTTGCTCGCGCGTCGCGTGGCACGGGCACTGGAGTTGACCCATTGCTCCGTGATCCTCGCAAAGGCTGGGGAGCGCCCCCGGGTCGTGGCGACCGCGTTTGAGCAGGGGAGCGAGACGATCCTCGAGCTCGAGCTGGAGCGCTATCCGGAGATCCAGATCGCGCTGGAATCGGGGCGCGCGGTGCTGGTCGAGGATGTGGCGACGAGTCCCATCTACGAAGGCGCCCGGGCGCGATGGGCCGCGGCCGGGATGAAGGTCACCGTGCGGTCCGTCATCGCGCTGCCGTTCGCGCTGCAGCCCAACCAGGCCGGGGTGTTCTTCCTCAGGCGCAGTGTGCACGAGCCCCCGCTGACCCGCGAGGACCTGGAGTTCGCGGATACGGTCGTGCGCGCCGCGGTAACGGCGATCCAGCGGGCCCAGGCCCTGGAGAGCACCAAGGCGGACAACCGACGCCTCGAACAGCTGGCCCGCACGGACCCACTGACCCGCGTCCTCAACCGACGCGCCCTGACGGAGCGGTTGGCCGCCGAGACCGAGCGCGTCAAGCGCTACGAGTCCGAGGTCTCCCTGCTGCTGATTGACCTGGACCACTTCAAGAAGGTGAACGACAACTACGGGCATCTGGTCGGCGACGACGTGCTCGCGGAGATGGCGGCCTACCTGCAGGGCGCGGTCCGCGCCGTGGACGTGGTGGCGCGATACGGCGGCGAAGAGTTTGTGGTGGTGTTGCCCGAGACGGGTTCGCAGGGCGCGCAGGCCTTTGCCGAGCGGTTGCGCGAGGGGGTGGAATCGCGCGCCTTCACGCGCGGGAGCGGCGGCACCCTGCAGCTCACGGCGAGCATTGGCGTGGCGACCTTCCCCGCACCGGGGATCGATTCACCCGAGGACCTGCTCGCGGCGGCGGACCAGGCGTTGTATCGGGCGAAGGCGGAGGGGCGGAACCGGGTGCGGGCCTGATGGCGGGGCGCGGGGCGCGAGACGCAGGGCGCGGGACGCAGGGCGCGAGACGCGGGGCGCGGGGCGCAGGGCGCGAGACGGCAGACGGCAGACGGCAGTGCCTGCACTGGAGACTGGACCTGTGATGTCAATTCGTGTTGTGGGGTTTCTCGGACTGCTGGGCCTGCCGGCGGTGGGGTTCGCGCAGGGGGCGTCGCGGACCGGGTCGAGTCGTGCGGGGTTCGACGTGCTGCACTACGACTTCACGGTGGACTTTCGGCGCGCGGCGCGTCCGGATACGCTGGATTTCGTTAGTGAGGTCACGGTGGTGCGCAGCGGGGCGGCGCGATCGATCGCGCTGGATCTCGTGGCTGCCTTCACCGTCCGCGACGCCGCGGTGAATGGGGCGCCGATCACCCCGACGCGTGAAGGGGACCAGGTGGTGATGCCGCTGCCGGCCGGGCAGCGCGACACCCTGCGCCTCCGCCTCCGATACGGCGGACGTCCGACCGACGGCCTGATCCTCACCGCGGACTCGTCAGGCGGGTGGACGGCGTTCGGGGACAACTTCCCGCACCGGGCGCGTCAATGGCTGGCCACGGTCGACCATCCGAGCGACAAGGCCACGGTGACCTGGACGGTGCGGGCGCC
>JAEUJL010000662.1 GCA_016794835.1 Gemmatimonadota bacterium
ATACATCCGTGCGATGAACAACGCGCGCCTCTCGGGCACGCACTGGGGGCTGTTGACCGTGCTGGGGGTCGCCTTGATCATCGACGTGATGAAGCCGGCCACGTTGGGGTTCGTGATGCCGGGGATGCGTGAGGAGTACGGGTATTCGACCGCCCAGGTCGCGATGCTGCCAACGGTTGCCCTCACGGGAACGACGATCGGCTCGCTGGTGTGGGGCATCCTGGCCGATCGCGTGGGGCGGCGTGCGGCAATCCTGCTGGCCACCCTGATGTTCATCGGCACCTCGATCTGCGGCTTCATGCCGGAGTTCACGTGGAACCTGGTGATGTGTTTCCTGATGGGGACGTCGGCGGGGGGGATGCTGCCCATCGTGTATGCGCTGATGACCGAGTGCATGCCGTCGAAGAACCGTGGCTGGCTCGTGGTGTTGCACGCCGGGCTCGGCACGGTCGGCGGGTACCTGGCCGCGAGCGGGATGGCCGCGCTGCTCGAACCTCACTTTGCCTGGCGCAGCCTGTGGTTTGTCGGGCTCCCCACCGGGGTGCTCATGCTCATCATGAGCCGGTGGATCCCGGAGTCGCCCCGCTTCCTGCTGACCCACGGCCGTGAGCGCGAAGCCGAGGCGGTCCTCGCCCGGTTTGGCGTGACCGTCCCCCCGGCGGTGGTCGCACCCGAGGGGTCGATCGCCCCCACCCCCGTGCCGGCGCCAGTGGCCGCATCGTCGCGCAGCCGACTGCAGGCGCTGGTGCGTCCGCCCCTCGGCGGGCAGACGGCCACCGTGGTGACGTACGGACTCGGTTGGGGACTGGTGAACTGGGGATTCCTGACGTTCATCCCGGTCACGCTGCGGTCCCGCGGCCTGGACGCCGAGATTGCGACCCGCCTGCTCTTCTACTCCGCCCTGCTCGCGATCCCGGGGACGATCGTCGTCGCCTGGCTCTACGGGATGTGGAGCAGCAAGAAGAGCATGGTGTTCTTCGCGCTGGCCACGGCCCTGGCACTGGTGGGCTTCGCGGTGATCGATCCCGGGTCCAACGGCGAGCCGAGTGCGTGGCTGACCCCGCTCATGGTGTTGTTGCTGGTGAGCAGTGGCGGGGTCATCTCGATGCTGTCGCCCTATGCCGCCGAGGTCTTCCCGACGCACCTGCGCGGGACGGCCAGCGGGGTCGCGGCCGGCAGCAGCAAGTTGGGGGGCATCATCGCACCCGCGACGATGGCCGCCCTCGCGGCGATGCAGCCCGGGTTCACGCTGATCGGGCTTGCGTTCGCCATCCCGCTCGTGGTGTCGGCGGGGATGGTGGCGCTGTCCGGCATCGAGACGCGCGGCCGGCACCTGGAGGACACCGCGGGCGAGTCGCTGCCCGCGGCGTCGTAAGGCCTCAGGGCACGACGGGTCGCGGGGGACGCGCCGGCCGGCTCCCGTTCATCCGTGGCCGTGGCCCGTTCCCGAGCGTCTTCGCGAGCTCGAGGATGTAGTTCGTGATGCGGGTGTAGTGCGGGTAGTCGATGAACTCCGCCTCGTCGGTCCGCTGGTGGTAGTCGCCGTGCAGCCCGGTGAAGAAGAAGGCGATCGGCACGCCCTGCAGCGCGTAGTTGTAGTGGTCGCTGCGCCCATAGATGTTGTTGTAGCCGGTCCAGGTGAGCGTGCTGTCGTACCGGTAGTCGAGCTGGAACGGGCGCGCGGCCTTCTGGTTGACCGCGGCCACGGTTTCCCCCAGGTCCTTCGAGTCAAAGAAGGAGCCCACGACGCCGAGGTAGTCCTCGCCGCCCCCGGGAATGTCGCCATCGCGCCCCCGCCCGATCATGTCGATGTTGACCTGCGCCACGATCGAGTCCATCGGCACGGTGGGGTGGCGCGTGAAGTACGCGGACCCGATCAACCCGGCCTCCTCGCCGGTATGCCAGACGAGGAGGGTCGAGCGCTTCGGCTTCACCCGCATCGCCTGGAGCGCCTCGGCCATCTCGAGGAGCGCCATCGAGCCGGAGCCATCGTCGTCGGCCCCGTTGTTGATGGAGTCGAGGCGCGCCACCGGGTGGATCCGACGGATGCTATCCATGTTGACGCGAATGGTCGCCAGCTGCTCGGGACGCAGTGCGACCATGTTGTTGGCCAGCAGCATCCGGTTGCGGATGTCGTTGAACGCCTTGAGCGAGTCCTTGTCGACCGGCGTGTTGAAGCCCACGTGGTCGTTGTGGGCGCCGAGGGCGACATACTGCCCCTTGAGCTGCGGGTCGCTCCCCGGGATGACGGCGACCACGTTGCGCGCGTAGTTGCTGGGGAGCGCGACGTAGTCGAGGGAGGCGTTCACCGTGCCACCCAGGGTGCCCGGGCGCAGGCGCTCGACCGGCTGCCCGCCGAACAACGCCGCGGCCGCGGCCCGTGTCAGGCGCAAGGTGGCCTGGGGGGCCAGCTGGTCCAGCTGCGCGCGCAGGATGGCGAGCGAGTCCCCCGCGGGCGCCGCACCGGGGCGCCCCCGGCCCCCCGCCGCCTGCGTGGCGACATCGGGTTGGTTGAGCTTTTGTCGCTGCGCGAGCGAGAGGCCGTCGAGGTCGACCGTGGCAATCGCCGCCGCACCGGCAAGTCGTGTGTTGGGCGGCGCGCCGAACTGCGGGCGGCCGCCCGCCGCCGGGGGCGCCCCTGGCAGCAACACGACCAGCTTGCCGGCGGCTGCCGCGGCGGTCACCTGTTGCGCGGTGTCACCGGCCACGCCACCAAACACGACCTCCACGTTGCTGATCGGGCGCGGCGCGCGGGGACCAGCGACGGCCACCCAGTCGCGGTTCCATTCCAGCGGATTGCCATTCACGGCGAGCCGTGAGTTCGCCGTGAAGGATCGCAACTGGTAGGGCAGGACCTGGAAGTAGGTCCCGTTGTCGCCCGCCGGCGCGACGCCCAGCTTCTTCAGCTCCGCCGCGATGTAATCCGTCCCCTTCATGTTCCCGATGCGGCCGACCTGCCGGCCGTGCATCGAGTCATCGGCAAACTGGTAGAGCCGGATTTGCAGGTCCCGCACCGTGATGGCCGCCGTCGTCGGCGCCGGGCGCAGGCGCGGCGGGTTGCCATACTTATTGAGCTGGGCGAGGGCGATGGCAGGCGACAGGGCGAGCAGGAGGGCGGCGCGCATGGATTGGGATCGGCGGGAGACGTGGCTCAACAGCGCGCGGAGGGCCGCTTGAGCCCCTTCTTGTCCGGCGCGGTCTGGTAGACGATGGACGCCGCGGTGAACGCGGCCATTTGCGCAATGTTCATTCGCTGGTCCCCGGCGCCACACCGATTGGTCACGCGCACGGACGGCGGGGCCTTGGTGTCGGCGGTGGCCGCCACCCACTGAACCTGCACCTCGTCAATGGTGCGGCAACTCATGTCGGTGTTCGTCCCCGGCATCGCATCGCACATCGCGTTCTTCATCCCGATGCGCAGCGTCATCTGCATCGCGTCCCCGGTGGTCGCCATCTTGAGGCCGGCATCCCGCAGCCCGGCGAGGACCATCGGCTCGAAGTCGTTCGGCGTGCCGTAGCGCCGGTCGACGGGGAAGTTGGCCGCGGTGTTTCCCGAGCCCCAGTCCAGGGTCATCCGGCACGGGGATTCGCGGCAGGGTCCAGCCGCGGGGGGGGCGTCCTGCGCCTGGAGGGGAATGGCACCGAGGAGGGCGACGACGGACACAACACGACACGCGCGCATGGGGGGACTCCGCAGAGGTTGGCGGGATTCTACCCCCGAAACCGGCCGACTGCCTAGTCAGGCAGGGGCGGATCCAGGGGCCGGTGAGAAGGAACCGCTCGCACGAATCGCGACGTCGCGCCATCTTCGTCTCCCCTCATGACGTCCGACACCCAGAAACCCTGGTCCCGCATCATCGCCGTCTTCGACGAGATGTGCGCGCTGCCGGACGCGGA
>JAEUJL010000736.1 GCA_016794835.1 Gemmatimonadota bacterium
GGTGGCCCGCGCCGTCCGTCGCAGCAGTGGCGCCCGCACCCTGGTCGTGAGCGCCATCCCGGTGCCCAGCCTGGACGCACCGCCGACCGCGGAGCATGCGGCCAAGGCCGACTACCTGGTGTTCACCCTGCGCGTGCCGGCTCCGGCGAAATGAACCTGATGGGCGACACCCGGGAGCCTACACTCGGGGTGCTCCTCGAGCGCGCGGCGACTCGGGTGACAGACGCGCAGGCTGCGCTGGCCTGTGGTGCAGGAACCGCGGCCACGGCCGGCGTCCTGCTCTTCGCGCCCGGGTGGTGGCGCGCGGCCCTGGCCACCCTCTCCCTCGCCGCGTTCGGGGCGTCGGTCGTCGCCGCTCGGAGTGGTTTGCCGCCGCGCGCGGCCAGGCTCGTCCACGCGACCACGCTCACGTTAGGCGTGGCGGCCGCCTTCGGGCTGGGATTGTCGGTCCTGACGAAGATCCTCGGCGTCTGGATTTCCTGACCGACTAGAACTTCGCCCGCAGCCCCGCGCGGATGGTGCGCCCCGGGACGATCGTCACGTTGTCCGGCTCACCGCGCTGCGTCCCCAGCAGGTTCTCGGCGCTGCCCATGAGTTCGAACGCCGACGTCACCTCCCGCGTGAACACGAGGCCGACGCGGGTCGTGCCGGGATAGCGCAGCCAATAGCTGCGAAGCGCATCGCCGGTCGGCGGTCGATCCGCCGACGCGAGGGTCAGCCAATCGTAGTTGATCCAGTTGCCGGCCCGCGCAACGTTCGCGGTGGCAGACCAGCCGCGACCGAGCCAATTGGCGGCGAGGGTGGCCGTGTGGGCCGGCACCTGCAGCACGCGGTCGTTGGGGCGCAGGTCACCCTGGTACCCGCGCGCGAGCCGCTCCACGCGACTGTCGGTGAGTCCGAGGGACCCGGTGAGGTTGAGCGCGCCGCGGGTCAGGCGACCTTCCAGCTCCCAGCCGCGGTTGGCGATCGCCCCGATGTTCTCCAGCCGCGTGGCAAAGCCGCGCCCCCCAGGGCCGCTGGCGAGCACCGGCTGGATCAGGTTCGACGCGCGCTGGTCGAAGCGCGTCAGGCTCAGCATCGCGGCCGTGCCATGTCGCACATCGAGCCCGTACTCGAACCCCGCCTGCGACTCAGGCTCGAGCACCGCCACCGCGGGCGACCGGCCGCCCCACGGGTTGTCCCGGCTCCCGACGCGGGGCTGCTGGATGGCGCGGCCATACGACCCGCGGAACGTGATCGCCGTGGCCCCGGCCGTGTGGCGCCACGCGGCTCCCACGGTGGGGAGCGCTTCCACGCCACTCAGCAAGGTGAACCCCGCATTGTGCTCGAGGCGCACCCCGCCGTTGAGCACGACGGCACCGCCCAGCGTGAGCTCGCCCTGCGCCATCAGCCCCGTCGTGTGGCGCCAGATGGCCGACTCCCCGCTGCGTGCCGGCGCGAACGACGCCCCGCGCGTCGCATCGCGCAGGCTGGACTGGTCCAGGCCAAAGGTCACCGCCCCGGTCCCCACCGACCCGGCGACAAAATGCCGATTGCCTGTCCAGCGAAGGCTCACGCGTTGCGCGTTGCCCGCCGCGGACAACAGGGCGCTGTCCCCGGGGGTGCGGTACCGCCCCGCCGTGATCGCGAGGTTGTCGAGCGCGTAGCCATCGACGCCGGCGATGGCCTGGTGCGACCACATCGACCGCTCGAACGCCAGCGTGCTCGCCAGGGTGTATTCCCGCACGGACTGCGCCCGCGTGCTGTCCCACGGGAGCGAGACCTCGGCCTGCCCGATCACGGCATGCGGTTGCGTCGAGGGCGCCGGGGCCCCAGGCTCCGCGGGCAACAGGGGGCTCAACGGGGTGCCGGCCTGCTGCGACACGCCGCGCGCGGTGAACTGCCAGCGCGCGCGCGAACCCAGCACCGCGGCACCAACCGTGCCTTGCATCTGCCGACTGTA
>JAEUJL010000758.1 GCA_016794835.1 Gemmatimonadota bacterium
GCCGCGTACCTCTTCGCCCAGTCGCTGCGCGCCTTCCGGACGCTGTTCGGGATCAGCCGCTTCATCGTCAACCCCTACCAGTTTGGTGCCGACAACGACGAGGCCCTCGCGTCGGGGGCCTTCTGGTTCTACGACCGGCTCGGCTTTCGCTCGGTGCGCGCCGCGCTGCGATCACTCGCCGAACGCGAACGCGCGTTGATGCGTCGTCGGCCCGGCCGGCGGTCGTCCCGTGCCGTGCTGCGGCGCCTGGCCACGGCGGACCTCGTGCTCGACCTCGGCGCCCACACGGTGGAGCTGTTCCCCGAGGACCACCTGGTCACGCTGGGGCAGCGCGTGGCGACGCACCTCGCGCGCACCGGCGGTGGCGACGGCCAGCTGGACGCGCTCCCGCCCGGGCCGCGCGCGCGTGTCGCCGCGTCCGCACGCGAGGGGCTCCGCCTGCTGGGCCCGTTCCTCCTGCTCATCGGGCGCGACCGTCGACGGTGGCCCCGTCGCGACCAGGAGGCGCTGGCCGCGATCATCGCCGCCAAGGGCGCCCGCGGGGAGCGCCGGTACGTGCACCTCGCGCGGCGCCTCCCCGGGTTGTGGCGCGCGCTCGATGCCGCCGCGCGCGCCCGGTCGTAGCGCGTCAGGACCCGACGATCGACCGCAGGGCCTCCCGCACCGCGGGGTCGTCCCGCTTGCCTAACGCGGCGATGGCCCGGCGACGCGCGGTAGGCTGCGTGTCTTCCTTCGCGATGCGCAGCAGCTTCGCGACCGCCTCCCGCGTTCCCGCCTGGGCGAGCAACTCGATGAGCTGGGCGCGCACCTCACCGTCGGAGACGCCGTCGTACAGGCTCACCACCTCGCGCGCGGGAACCCCCACGCGCTCCAGCAGGCCGGCGGCGCGCCGGCGCTGACGACTCGCCCCGGCTTCATCGCGCACCGTCTTGAGCAGGAAGGCGCGACTCGCGCTCCCGCCGAGGGATGCCATGGTGCCCAGGGCCGCATCGCGCAGGCCGTCGGTGCCGAGCTGCGGCCACGCCGCGATGAGTGCCTCGGCGTCCTTCACCGTTCCGTACTCCCCGGCCAACCCCTGGATCGCCGCCGCCCGCACCTCCGCCGGTCGATCGGCGTCCGCGATGATCGCCCGCACCGCACGACGTGCCCGCGGGTCGCCGTGGCGGCCCAGGGCCTCGGCGGCCTGCCGGGCCAGCCAGCCATCGGATTGCCCCTCGGTCATCGTGACGAGGGCCGGAATGCCCTCCCCGCGTTCGAGCCGCGCGAGGTGACCAACCGCGGATTGCCGCAGCGAGGAGTGCTCGGTGTCATCGCTCGCCAGGCGGGACAGCCGTGCGGCGAGTGCCGCCGGAGCCAGCCCATCCGCGGCCATGCGGCGGCGTACCGTCCAGCTGAGCGCACTGCGCCGCGTGTCACGGGGCAGTTCCCGATCGTCGACCATCGCATTGAGCGTGGGCGTTACGGCGGCCGAGTCGATGATCCCGAGGGGGAGCATCGCGTCCCGTGCCACCCGGCCCTCGCCGCTGCGCGCGAGGGTGGCCAGCCACGCGGCCGCCTCGGCCGGTGCGACGCGCCCAAGGTCGGTGACCTCCCCGGCGTTCGTCGGTGCAGGTCCGACGTAGGTATCGATGCGCACGATCTCCCCCTCCGCCCGCGACACCACGACCCGCGCCGGTCCGGTCTCACACGGAGACCAGCGGGTCGCGTCATTCATGGTGCCGATCCAGGCGTCGCCTTCCAACCGGATGTAGCTCCGTCCGTCACCACAGATGGAGGCGCGCGCGGGGAGGGTGAGCTGCACCTGGTCGCCGCGCGCCGCCGCGAGGCGCCGATCCAGCCCCTGGGCGCAGGCCACCGTGGCGTGCCCCATCGCGAGCAGTGCGAGGAGGTTGCGCATCATTTGTCGAGGATCTCCATGAGGAGGCGGATGGTCCGCGGGTCCTTCTTGCTGGTGAGCGCGGAGATGGCGCGACTGCGGAGCTGCGGATCGGTGCCGCGCTTGACGATGTCGATGAGCTTGTCGGTTGCCTCCGCCTCGGTTCGCTCACGAAGGACATCGATCACCCCTTCCCGCACGCTCCGTTCGGCGGACGCGTCATAGGTGCGCGCCAGGTCCGCGATGGGGAGGGTGCGTCCCACCCGACGCAGCGCGGTGCGGCGGGTGTCCGAGTCCACCTCGGGGTCCCGGGAGAGCGCGAGGAGCCACTGGTCCACTTCCGGCCCGCCGATGTTGGACAGGGTGCTGACCAGCCGGGCCCGGATCTTCGGGTTCTCCGTCTTCGCGTGGAGGGTGCGCATCCAGGTGACATCCTCGGCCGTGGCGCGTTCGCGATCGAAGGCCGACAGGGCCTCGAGGCGGAGCCGTTCGGGCGTCTCGGCGCGCTCGACGAGCGAGCGGACCAGCGTGCGGGCGCGTGGGCTGGGGTGGTTCACGAGGGCACGGGTCGCCGCACGGGACACGCGGTCCGCGGTGTCGCGCGCCAGCTCCTCGATGGTGCCTAACGAGCCTTCTCCCGGGAACCGCGCCAGCCATTCGATGGCGGCCGTTCGCACGTCCGTGGACGGGTCGGTGCGGGCCACGGTCGTCAGGGCGGCCTGGCTGCCCTCGGCCCGCTTGCTCCCCATGAGGAAGACGGCGGTGCGGCGCAGCGCGGCGGAGCAGGCATCCTTGCGCGCCAGGGTCTTCTGGAGGAGGGGCATCGCGCCGGCGGGATCGTTCTGGGTCAGCGCATTCAGGGCCTCGGCGCGCACCGACTGCTCCTCGCGGTCGCAGCGGAGCATGGAGTCGGCGGCCGCCGTGCGAACGAGCGCGGCACTCGTGGCGTCGCCGCGTGCCGCGAGTGCCCCACGGATCCGCACGCCGAGCGCCTCCGTCTCCGACTGCATCCGTGCCCCGGGGTACTTCGCCTTGAGCTGGTCGATGGCCTCGAGGGCGGTGCGCAGCTCGTCGGTGCCGCCGATCCGGTAAAGGGCGAAAGCCTGCCA
>JAEUJL010000765.1 GCA_016794835.1 Gemmatimonadota bacterium
GTCCTCCCAGGACGGCATCACCACGCGCCGGTCGATCGCGCTGCCGGGGATGAGCTTCCCCTACATGGCCCAGTGGTCACCCGACAGCCGCAAGATCTCGTTTGTCGACACCCACCTCAAGCTGTGGGTCGTGGATGTCGCAGCCGGCACGGTCAAGAAGTTTGATGGGGACCCGCACATGGTCCCCGAGCGCTCGATGCACCCGGTCTGGAGCCCGGACTCGCGCTGGATCGCCTTCGCCAAGCGGCTCCCGACGTACTATCGCGTCATCGTGGTGCTCGACGTCGAGACCGGCAAGGCCACGCAGCTCACGGATGGGATGGCCGATGCCACCTCGCCCGCCTGGGATGCGAGCGGGAAGTACCTCTGGTTCCTCGGCAGCACCAACCACGCGTTGCGTTCGCAGTGGCTCGACATGACCAACTACGAGCGCCCGCGCACCCACGCGCTCTACCTCGCCATCCTCCGCAACGGGGAGCCGACGCCCTTCACCCCGGAAAGTGACGACGAACCGGCGAGCGGTGCTCGACCGGCCACACCAGCTGGAGACCGTGCGGCGCCCGCCACCGTGCCCACGGTGACGATCGACGTCGAGGGGATCGCGCGGCGGATCGTGCCCGTGCCGGGCATCGCCGAGCGGGAATACGGCCAGCTGCGCGCCGGCACGGCAGGGACGGTGTTCTTCACCGAGACGGTGGCAGCCACCGGGACGGGCGGTGGCGGCGGAGGTGGCGGCGGCGCCGGGCCGTTGCACCGCTATGCGGTGCGTGATCGCCGGGCCATTCCCTTTGCCACCGGCGTGGCGCAATACACGCTGAGCGCCGATGGGCGGCGGCTGCTCTATCGCACGGGTGGCGCCCAGGGCGCCCTCTTCCTGGTCGATGCCACCACCAGCGCCGCCCCGGCCGCCAACGCCGGCCGACTCAACGCCACGCTCCGCATGTGGTGGGACGGCAAGGCCGAGTTTGCCCAGATCTTCGAGGAGGCGCGCCGGAAGGTGCGGGACTACTTCTATGTGCCGAACCTGCACGGCACGGACTGGCCGAAGGTCGTCGCCGAATACAAGAAGTTCCTGCCGCACGTCGCCCATCGCGAGGACCTGAACTACCTGCTGGACGCGATGGAAGGCGAGACGGCGGTCGGGCACTCGTACGTGCGCGGTGGTGACATGCCGGAGACCCCGGACGATGTTGGTGGCCTGCTGGGCGCCGATTTCACCATCGACAATGGCCGGTACCGGTTCAGTCGCGTGTACGACAGCGAAAGCTGGAATCCCGACCTGCGCGCGCCGCTGGTCACCCCGGGATTCGAGGTGCGAGCAGGCGAGTACCTCCTCGCGGTGAACGGCCAGGAGCTGCGTGCCACGGATAACGTGCATCGCCTGCTCGATGGCACCGCCAACCGCCAGACGGTGATCACCGTGAACACGCGTCCGGTCCTCGAGGGCGCTCGGCAGCTGACGGTGGTTCCGGTGGCGAGCGAGCAGGGACTACGCACGCGCGCCTGGGTGGAGGGGAACCGCCGCCTGGTCGATTCGCTCTCGCGCGGACGGCTCGCGTACCTGCACCTGCCGAACACGGGCCAGGGCGGGTACACCGCCTTCAATCGCTACTACTTCGCGCAGCAGGACAAGCAGGGTGCGGTGGTGGACGAGCGGTATAACGGCGGCGGATCGGCCGCGGACTACATCATTGAGCTGCTCGGGCGCGACTTCGATGGCTACTTCAACAACCCGGTGGGAGATCGCAAGCCCTTCACGAGCCCATCCGCCGGCATCTGGGGCCCCAAGGTGATGATCATCAACGAGTTCGCCGGCTCGGGTGGTGACCTGATGCCGTACATGTTTGCCCGGCGCAAGATCGGTCCGCTGGTCGGCACGCGCACCTGGGGTGGTCTCGTGGCCACCTCG
>JAEUJL010000776.1 GCA_016794835.1 Gemmatimonadota bacterium
GTCGACGATGGCGGCGCCCGAGCGGGACTACGAAGGCTATGACGGCGCCTACGCGATGCCCGCCAAGCTGCACGCCGCGGGGGTGAAGTTCGCGATCTCCGGCGGCTCGGGTGGCCTCTACAGCAACCGCCTGCCGTGGGATGCCGGGGTGGCCGTCGCCTTCGGGCTCCCCGAGGAGGAAGCGCTCAAGGCGGTGACGATCAATGCCGCCAACTTCCTCGGCATCGGCGACAAGGTGGGCTCGCTGGAAGTGGGGAAGGAAGCCACGCTGTTGATCACGACCGGGACGCCGCTCGACATGACGAGCAACATCGAGCAGTCCTACATCCAGGGCCGCGAGATCAACATGATGGACATCCACAAGTGGTTCTTCCAGAAGTACCTGGAGAAGATCAAGCAGCAGACGCCAAAGAAGGTCGTGCCCTGAACCGGGCCGGTGCCGCGGGTGGCCCTTTGGGGTCGCCCGCTGGCATCGAAGGGCCCCACCCCCGGGGTCCATGATGGGACCGTTCCCGCCTGCGAGCCGCCGTGTCCTCGCGCGGGCTCGAACCAGCGACAGCGGGGCGACAAGGGCAGGTCGGGCGCGTCGCGCCTTGCTACCTTAGTCGGGTGCACTCGCTCACCGCCCTCTACGAAACCCCCGCCGCCCGGGCGGCCTCCTCGGAGGAGGGCGCGGTCCGTTGCATCACCCTCGCGGCCCGGGCCTACGCGGCCGTCGACGAGGTCCCGGATCGCATCGAAGCCGGCATCGCCGAACTTGCCCAGGCCCTCGGCTTTCGCGCCGACTGCAACGCCACGGGCACCGGCATCTTCCTCACGATTTCGCGTGGCGACCGGCAGTGGACCGAGGTCATCCGGGTGCACCTCCCGGGTCCGGATTTCGCCAAGGCCGTGGCCCTGCACCGATTGCTGACGCGGGTCCGCTCCGGGGTGCTCCCCCCGGATGAAGGGGCCGAGCGGCTGCAACAACTGCTCACCTGGCAGGACCGGCGCCCCGCCTGGCGCACGCCGGCGGCGAGCGCCGTGCTGAGCGCGTCAGCGGCGCTGCTCCTGCGCGCGCAGTGGCCCGAACTGCTCCTGGCCGTGGGGCTGGGCCTCGTGGTCGGCGTGGCGATGGTCGTCACGGGCCGCCGCCCCCACCTCGGCCCACTCGTGCCGGTGACGATGGCGGCGCTGGCGTCAGCACTCGCCTTCTCGGCGGAGGATGTCGGCCTCGACGCGGTGCGCCCGATGCCGTTGCTTATTGCAGGGCTGGTCATCTTCCTGCCCGGGTGGCGCCTGACTATCGCGATGACGGAGCTGGCGCAGGGCCACTGGACCTCCGGGGCCGGCCGGTTCCTCGCGGCGATCACCACGTTGCTGCTCCTGATCGTTGGGGTCGTGGTCGGGCAGCAGGCGGTGCAATCCACGGACCGCCTCGCACTGACGACCTTTGGTGCCGTCCCGACCTGGGTGCGGGTGTTGTCGCCGCTGCTCGCCGCGCTCGCCATGACGGAGCTCTTTCACGCGCGGCGGCGCGACACGCTGTCGATCAGCATCATCTGCGTGGTCACGTCGATCGCCGCCTGGCTCGGCGGCCAGTGGCTCGGCTCCACGGCCTCCGCGTTCATCGGCGCATTCACGGCCATGGCGGTCGGGGCGTTGATCGCCCGGCGTCGTGACCTGCCCTACCCCGTGCTGCAGCAGCCGGCGACGGTGCTCCTCGTGCCCGGGTCGATCGGCTTCATGAGCATGGGCTCGCTGGTGAACCGCAACGTGACCACGGCGGTGCAGACCGGGTTCCAGATGTTGTTCGTGGCGTTGACGCTCGCGTTAGGCGCGATGGTCGCCCAGGTGGCGTTGCGCCCGATCACGCACGCCGGGGAGGGCGGCCCTGAATGAGCGGGGCCCGGCCGGGCGACCTGGCCCCGGGGGCCCCGCCCATCCTCCCCCCGCTGCAGCAATCGCGCACCTACGCGCGTGGGCTCTGGCGGATCGCGGCGGCGGATGTGTCCGCGGGAAACGCGGTCACCCTGCTGCGCAACGGCCCCGCGACCTTCGATGCGATCCTGGCGCGCATCGAGGGGGCGCACGAGTCGGTGGACCTGGAGCAGTACATCTTCCGGCCGGACGAGATCGGGCATCGCGTCCGCGACGCGCTGGTGGCGGCGGCGGCCCGCGGCGTGCGCGTGCGCGTGCTGGTCGACTGGGTGGGCCGCATGGGGACCCCCAGCGGCTTCTGGGCCCCGCTGCGGACCGTTGGGGCGTCGGTGCGGATCTTCCACCCGCCGGGGTTTCGCTCGTGGTTCGGCCTGCTGCCCCGCGACCACCGCAAGCTCCTGGTCGTGGACAACCGGGTGGGGATCACGGGCGGCATCGGGATCGGGGACCAGTGGAAGCGCGGGCGCTTGCGCCAGCGCAGCACGCCCTGGCGCGACACCTGTGTCGAGATCGGCGGGCCGGCCGCCGTGGACATGGCCGAGTCGTTCGACCGCATGTGGGAACGCGCGGGGGGCCGCCGCCGCCTGAAGTTCCGTGAGGTGCGGGTGCCTCGCGCGACGCACCTCGACCCGCTGCGCGACCCACCGGCCCTCGTCGGCATCGTGGAGGGAGAGCCGGGACGGCTGCGCCTCTCGCGCGCCCTGCAGATGCAGGCGTTAGGCGCCGAGCGCACCTTCTGGATCGCGAGCGCCTACTTTGCCCCCTCGTGGAGCCTGGCCGAGGCGCTCTCCGGGGCCGCCCGGGACGGCGTGGACGTGCGCGTGCTGGTGCCGAGCCGCTATGACCATCCGTGGCTGCGCACCCTGCTCGCCCCGTACGTCAAGCGACTGATCGGGAGCGGGGTCCGCCTGTGGGAGTGGCGGGGTGAGATGATGCATGCCAAGACCACGGTGGTGGATGGCCGCTGGGTGCGCATCGGCTCGACCGACTTCAACGCCCTCGGCGTGGCCATCAACTACGAGCTGGACGCGTTCATCGAGGATGCGACGTTAGGCAGGGCGAGCGAGGACATGTTCCTCGAGGACCTCGAGCGCTCCCGGGAGTTGTACATCCGGCACCAGCACGTCGTGACCGGCCCCACACGCACCGGACCGGCCGCGCTCCCCGGCCCGGTCACGCCCACCGCGCTCACCCCAACGGCACCGCATCTCCGCCTCCCGCAGGACGACGACGACCACTCCTTTCCCCCCACCGCCCCATGAAACACGCGTCCTCCCGGCTGCTGCGACGGGTCTCGACCCTGCTGTGCCTGGCGCTCGCCACGCGCGCCAGTGCGCAAACCCTCGCGATCACCGGCGGCACGGTGATCGATGGCACCGGTCGCCCCCCGATGGCCGACGCGACGGTGCTCATTCGCGATGGACGCATCACGGCCGTGGGACCGTCGCGTAGCACGCCGGTCCCGGCCGGGGTGCGGGCGATCGATGCCCGCGGGAAGTTCGTGATCCCGGGCCTCATGGACGCGAACCTGCACCTGTACCTCAATGGTGACCTGGAGTCGCTCATCGCGCTCGAGGGCCGCTACCACGAGGTGGTCATCGAGGGGGCGCAGATCGCGCTGAAAGCCGGGATGACGACGGTGTTCGACACGTGGGGGCCCCGCGCCCCGCTCGTCCGGGCGCGCGACATGATCAACAAGGGTGAAGTGCCCGGGAGCCGGATCTATCTCGCCGGGAACATCATCGGATTCAGCGGCCCCCTCAGCCCGGACTTTCGCGGCGCATCTGCCGCGCATGTGAGCAAGGCATTCGCCAAGCGCACCAACGAGACCTGGGAGGAAGGGACGGGGCGTGAGCTGCTGTGGATGCCGCCCGACACGCTGCGCGCCGCGATCCGGAAGTACGCGGCGCTCGACCTCGACTTCCTCAAGTATGGGGGGAGCGGCCACGTCGACATGAACTTCCTCTCGTTCAGCGAGCGACAGCAGCGCACGATCGTGGAGGAAGGGCACCGGGCCGGCAAGACCGTGCAGGCGCACGTCACCTCACCGGAATCGGTGGAGCTCGCGGTGGAGGCCGGGGTCGACATCCTCACCCACGGGGACATCTCGGG
>JAEUJL010000790.1 GCA_016794835.1 Gemmatimonadota bacterium
CACATCACGCACATGCCGGTCGCGATCCCCGCGACGATCGGGGCGGCGCTCGCGCTTGCCCTGCAGGATTGGCGGTACATGCGCGTGAGCAAGCCGACCCATGAGGAACGGATCCACGGGATCCTCGAGATCACCGAGCGAGACATCGAGTGGCCGACGATCGCGTTCTTCGCGATGCTGTTCATGCTGGTCGGCTCGGCCGTCGATACGGGGTTGATCGGCCGGGCCGCCACCGGGCTCCAGGCCGGAATTGCCGGGATGGAAAGCGGGCTCGGGCTCGGCCCCGAAGGCGCCATCCTGGCGGCCGCCCTGCTGATCCTCGTGGTCGCCGCGGTGATGTCCGCCCTCGTCGACAACATCCCGTTTGTCGCGGTGTCGATCCCGATCGTGGCGCAGTTGGTCAGCTCGATGCAGGGCCCCACCGAGGTGCTCTGGTGGTCCCTCTCCCTTGGCGCGTGCCTGGGCGGGAATGCCACGGTGATCGGCGCGTCGGCCAACGTCACCGCCACCGGGCTCGCCGAGCGGGCCGGCGAACGCATCACCTTCCGGGACTTCGCCGCGTTCGGCCTCCCGGTGGCGTCCGTCTCCATCGCGCTGAGCGCCGTGGCCCTCAGCCTCATGACGTTCGCCAGCTCCCTGGTCGAGGACGCGTTCAGCCTGGCCGTGGCCCTGCTCTGCCTCGCCCTCCGTCGCCGATCGGGCGCCTAACGACTCAGCGCGCGCCCGCGCCACTGCGTGGGGCGACGCACCGTGGAAAGGAGCAACCGCACGGCCGCCACGGGATCGGCCAGCGGGGACAGCAGGAAGCCCCAGGTGTGCCGGGCGTAGCTGCCCCACAGGGCGCCGAGCATGAGGCAGCGTACCGTGAGCAGCGTGCCCGGGACCCACACGGCGGCCGCTCGGGGTGGCGCACCCGTCGCCAACGCCGCCACAAGCAGCGGCAGCGGGAGCCCCTGGACGAGCGCGATGAAGGTGACATCGAACCACTGGCGCACACGCGTCGTGGCGTCGGACAGGTCAAAGGAGCGCCCCCACTCGCGCCACATGTGTGAGAGCGACTCATACGCCCGGACGTCGTAGAGGCGCGAGCCATCCAGGAACCCGACGGACACCCCGCGCTGCGCGAGGTGACGCGCCAGCGAGACATCGTCGGCCCACGAGCCGCGCGCCGCCTCGTACCCCCCAAATCGCCGCAGCACCTCGGCCCGCGCCAGGAAGCACTGGCCATTCGCCATCACCCGGCCCGGGGGCGGACGTCGCCGCCCGGCGGCACCAAAGCGGTACACGAGGGTCAGCAACATCGACGGCTGGAGCCATTGCTCCGCGGCGGTCATGCCGGCAAATCGCGGCGCGAACGAGACCACCTCGTCGCCCGCCTCGCGCGCGGCCAGCACTACCGCGGCCGCCAGCCCGGGGCGCGGGGACGTGTCCGCATCGATCCCCAGGATCCATTCCCCCGTCGCCACCGACAGCCCATGCTGCAGCGCCCACACCTTCCCGACCCATCCCGGCGGCAACGGCGGATCGGTCAACAGCCGGATGCGCGCATCGCGCTGTGCGGCTTCGGCCACCAGCTCGCGCGTCCCGTCGGTCGACCCGGAGTCGACGACCAGGATCTCATGCACCGGGGCCCCCTGCGCCGCGAGCCCGGCCAGGCACGGGCCAATGCGTTGCGCTTCGTTGAAGCACGGGACCATCACGGTCACCGTGGTGTCCGCCAGCCCCTCCGGACGCGGCGCGACCGGTGGGCGCCGAAAGGCGCCAGGCAACAAGCGGGCAAGGAGCAGCGCGAGGGCCGCTCCCTGCACGATCACCAGGATGTCCACGCCAGCAACGACGAGGGGCAGCCTACATCGCGGCGGGCTTGAGCCAGTGCAGGAACCACCTGCCGCAAGCGTCCCAGGCGATCCACGAGCAACCACGGCTCGCCGCTCCGCGAGAGGTCATGCGTGGAGCGCGGGTACCGCACCATCTCCACCGGGGTCCCCTGCTTCTTGAGGCCGATGAACCACTGCTCGGCGTCGGTCATCGGGGTCCGGTGATCTTCCTCGGACTGCACGATCAAGGTTGGGGTCTTCACCTTCCGGATGTACCGGATCGGCGAGAGGGTGTCGTACATCACGGGGTTGTCCCACGGCTTGCCCATGAACTCGAACTCCGTGAGTCCCTGGGCGTCCGACGTGCCGTACCACGACCACCAGTTGGAGATCATGCGGTCGGCCTGCGCCGCCTTGAAGCGATTGGTCTTTGCGGTGACCCACGCGGTCATCACGCCGCCGTAAGACCCGCCCGTGACACCCATGCGCGTCGAGTCGACGTCCGGCCGCCGGGCCACGATGTCCATGGCCTTCATCAGGTCCTGGTAATCCTCGGCGAACCAGCGACCGCGCGTGGCGTAGGTGAACTTTGCACCGTAGCCGGACGACCCGCGTGGGTTCGTGAACACCACGAACATCCCCGCGCCCGCCAGGTTCTGGAACTCGTCGAACCAGTTCTCGCCGTAGGCGGAATGCGGGCCACCGTGGATGTAGAGCACGGCGGGATACTTTCGGCCCGGGGTGTAGCCGTGCGGCTTCATCAACCACCCTTCGATCTCGAGGTTCCCGACGCTGGTGTAGGTGAAACGCTCGGCGTCCGAGAAGGCCACCTCGGCGCGCAGGCCATCGTTGAACCCCGTCAGCTTGCGCTCGATCGACCCGTCTGTTCCGGCGATGTAGAGCTCGGTCGGCCGGTCCATGCTCGTCGCCACGTACGCCACGCGCTGGCCGGCCGCATCGGTGCTGAATCCGCTCAGCCGACGGCGCCCCCCGATCACCTCGCGGATCTGTCGGGTGGCCGGGTCGACGATGTGATAGCCGGAACGTCCGCCGATCGCGGCCCACATCGCGATCTTCCCGTCGGGGCGCCACTCGTAGCCGTCGGGTTCGTAGAGCCACTCGCCGAGCAGGTTGGTGGGTGTGCCCCCCGCCACCGGCACGACGTAGAGCCGCTGCGACGCGACACGCGTCGGTGCGGCGATGAACGAGATCCATTGGCCGTCAGGCGACCAGGCCAGGTCGCCTTCACTCCCCATCGCGCTGGTCAGGCGGCGAGGCGCGCCGCCCGCGATGGGGATGACGAAGATGTCGGACTCGTTGCGCGGCGCCTCGTCCCGCTTGGCGTCGTACGGCAGCTCGGCGAGTGAGTCACGCTCCGCCTCCACCACCGAATCCGGTCGCATGGCCGGGTCAGCGGTGTAGGCAATCCACTGCCCGTCCGGCGAGACCACGGCCCCGCGCCGCGAGTAGACCGTGCTGTCCACCATGCGCTTCTTCGAGCCCTCGGCAAACGACTGCACCCACACCTGCGTGGGCCGATACACGCGGGCCTCGCGCGGCCCAGGCAGGAACCCGGGGCCGTTCGCCTTGTAGCGCATCTCCGTGATGTGTCGGCCGTCAAAGCGCTTGGGATCGAGTGGTGCCGTGATCGAGCCGTAGGGCGCACGCGCCATGGGCGGCATGGCGGACTGCGCGTCATTGCGCGTCGACGTGTCGCCGGTCGTGGCCTCACTCCAGACCGCGAAGGACTTGTCCCGTGGCATGGATCCCGCCGGATAGCGATCCACCTCGACGGCCTCCCCGCCCGGCTGGTCCATGCGGACCCCCCAGGTGCGCGCCCGCGACCCCGGGCGTTGCGAACTGAACAGGAGCCACGCCCCATCCGGCGACCAGCGCGGCGCCGAGCTTTCGTACCCGCTGCTCGTGAACCGTTGCGGCGCCCCGCCGTCCGTGCCGACCACCCAGACCTCCGAGTGACGACGATTCTCCGCTTCGCGGACCGTCGTGACGGTCATCGCGACCCGCTTCCCGTCCGGTGACATGGCCGGCGCACCGACCGTGACCACCTTGTACCAGTCGGCGGGGGTAAAGGCGCGCCCCTGCGCACCAAGCACGGTGGCGCTGGTGAAGGCGAGGGTGACCGTTGCGACGAGGCGGGCTTTCATGTGAGGTTCTCCGTCTGGGCTTTCGGTGCGTCAGGAGTGGCGCGGGAATGTACGCTGGATGATCCATCTGCACAGCATCGCGCGGCGAGACGGGGAAGCCCCTCACCGGTTTCCCTTCACGGTGCCCGTGGTGCGGGAACTCGCGCGGCTGTCGTTCACCACCCCGGTGACATTCTTCGTTGGGGAAAACGGGTCGGGCAAGTCCACCGTCCTGGAGGCAATCGCCGCAGCCGCCGCCTTGCCCACCGTCGGGGCACGCGACACCCGCCGCGACCCGACCCTGGCCGCGCAGCGTGAGCTGGCCGATGCCCTGCGCCTGTCGTGGGAGCGAAAGGCCACCCGCGGCTTCTTCCTCCGGGCGGAGGACTTCTTTGGCTTCACGCGTTCGCTCGCCAAGATGCGCGCGGAGCTTCTCGCCGAACTGGACGACGTCGCCGTGTCGTACGCGGGCGCGTCCCCCAAGGCGCGCGAGCTGCGCGAGGGACCCATCCGTGCGTCGCTCGGGGAGATGGAACGGCGCTATGGAACCGACCTGGACGCGAACTCGCACGGGCAGAGCTTCCTCACCCTGTTCCGGGCGCGATTTGTCCCCGGGGGACTCTACCTGCTGGACGAACCCGAGGCCCCGCTCTCGCCGCAGAGCCAGCTCGGGTTGATGGCGATGATGAAGGACATGGTCGCGCAGGACGCCCAGTTCATCATCGCCACCCATTCCCCCATCCTGCTGGCATTCCCGGGTGCGACCATCTACTCCTTCGACCAGTCGCCTGTGGCCGCGGTCTCCTACGACTCCCTGGAGCACGTGAACCTCACGCGCGACTTCCTTGCCGCCCCCGACCGCTTCCTCCGCCACCTGTGACCGAGCCCCCTGCCACACCCTTTACCCGGCACGCCGGGGTGGACCTGCCGGTCATCTGCGGACCGATGTATCCGTGCAGCAATCCGGAGTTGGTCGGGGCCGTGTCGGCCCATGGGGGACTGGGGATCTTCCAGCCCATCTCCCTGACCTACGTGCACGGCCACACGTTCAGCGCGGGGGTGCGGCTCATGCAGCAGCTGGCCGGCGGGCGCCCCATCGGCATGAACGCCCTGATCGAGGCCAGCTCGCGCACCTATCACGAGAAGATGGTGCGCTGGGTGCACGAGGCCCTGGAGCTCGGCGTGCGCTTCTTCCTGACCTCGCTCGGGAACCCGCGCTGGGTCGCCGATGCCGTGCACGCGGCCGGTGGCATCGTCTACCACGACGTGACCGAGTTGAAGTGGGGCAAGAAGGGGGCGGACGGCGGCGTGGACGGCCTCGTCGCCGTCAATCGCCGCGCCGGCGGTCACGCCGGGTCGCGAAGTGCTGAGGCGCTCTTCGACGAATTGGCCCCGCTGGGACTGCCGATCGTGTGCGCCGGCGGACTCGGCACCGGCGCAGACGTTGCCCATGTGTTGTCGCTCGGCTACGCCGCCGCGCAGCTCGGCACACGGTTCATCGCCACCGACGAGTGCACCGCGCACCCCAGGTACAAGCAGGCCATCATCGAGGCGCGCGAGGCGGACATCGTCCTCACCGAGCGCCTCACCGGCGTGCCCGTGGCGGTGATCAACACCCCCTACATCCAGCGGATGGGGCTCCAGGCCGGCCCGCTCGCGCGCTGGATGCTGCGCGGGCGACGGACCAAGCACTGGATGCGCACCATCTACGCCCTGCGTTCCGTGGTGGCACTCAAGGCCTCCCACAGCCGCGGCAGCGTGTCCCGGGATTACTGGCAGGCGGGCCGCAGTGTCGCGGGAATCGACCGGGTGCTCCCCGTCGCCGAGGTGATGCGCGAGATGCGCGACGCCATTGTCCCCCTTTCCACCCCGGGTGCCGCATGACGCGCCGACTGGCATTCACGTTGTTCCTCCCCGCCCTCCTGGCGGCGCAGGCCCCGACCCTGGCCATCGTCGGCGGACGGGTCATCGATGGATACGGCGGCCCGCCGATCGAGAACGGGGTCATCCTCGTGAGTGGCGAACGCATCACCCGCGTCGGCCGCGAGGGGGACGTGCCCATCCCGGCGGGCACGCGCATCGTGGATGCGAACGGGATGACGGTCCTCCCGGGGCTGATCGACATGCACGTGCACCTGCACATCCTCGGGCACGGTGACTACAAGCGGTGGGACCAGCTCTACGGCACCCGGGACGCGACCCTGGTGATGCCCATCGCGGCCCGACAACTCCTCCACGCGGGAGTGACCACCGCGCGCGACCTGGGGGCGCGCCTGGACGATATCCTTGCGGTCAAGCGACGCATTGCCGCCGGCGAGATCCCCGGCCCCCGGTTGTTTGTCTCAGGCCCGTTCATCCAGCATGCCCCCTACGAGGCGTACGAGAAGGACTTTCGCTGGGGGATCAACGGTGCCGAGGACGCCAGGACCAAGGTCCAGCGCATCATCGACGCCGGCGTCGACTTCATCAAGCTGATCGACCAGGACCAGATGACCCGCGACGAGGTCCGGGCGGTCGTCGAGACCGCGCATCGCAACGGGAAGCCGGTCGTCGCCCATGCCCACCGGATGGAGGAGATCCGCATCGGACTCGATGCCGGGGTCGATGGCTTCGAGCACACCGGCCTCGGCACCGCCCCGGGCTATGCGCCGGATGTCCTCCAGCGACTGCGGGAACGCAACAGCGGGCTCTACTGGACCCCCACGCTGTCGCCGCTGTTCACACTGTACGAAAGTGGGACGCTTTTTCCCGAGCGCCTGGATGACCCGGCGTGGCGCGAGTTCATGCCGGCCGACATGGCGGCGGAGATCCGCAGTTCCCTCTCCGCCATCACGCAGCTTCCCTATTACGCCCTCTTCCCCTCTCGCATCCCGCTCCTGCCGCAGAAGTTTGCCCAACTGCGCGAAACAGGGGTGCGGCTGATGATCGGGACGGACGCCGGGATCCCCGCCATGTTCCACGGCGATGCAACCTGGCGCGAGATGGTGAAGTGGCGGGAGCTTGGGGTCCCGCCCATGGAAATCCTGCAGTCCGCCACCCTGTGGCCTGCCCGCTTCCTCCGCGCCGAGGACCGTATCGGGGTCCTGGCGCCCGGTCGGTACGCCGACATCATCTTCGTCCGCGGCGACCCCCTGCTGGACATGACCGTGATGCGTGACGTCCGGGCCGTGTTCCAGGGTGGCCGCCGCATCCGGTAGGCACCCATGCTTCTTGAAGTTCGCGCGGTGGGTCGCAAGACCCCGCAGGATGGCCGCCTCGACATTTCCGAGTCGACCTTTCGCCGGCTCACGATCATCGGCGACCGGCTGCAGGGCCGTGTTGGGGAGTCCGTGGCGCCTGCGACCCTGGAACGGCGCGCCTGCCAGCGGTGCTCGACCCACGCCGAAAGCGGCGGCGAGCACCTCTTCGTCGTCTCGGAGGCCTTTCGTTCGCTCGCCCCGGGGGAGCACTGCGTCCTGGAACTCGCGGACGACGCCGTCACCATTGAGGTGTCGCGCCCGCACCCCCTGTCGCCCTAGGACGCCTCGCGGCGGGCCCCCGCCCCCTGCAGTTCCCGCTTGAAGGCGTGGAGGATGCACCGCAGGCCGCCGTTCTCCCGCACCTCGGCCGTGCGCAGCCCCGTGTACCGCTTGACCATGTTGCGCATGGAGGTCCCGGACGGAAAGTCGAGCATCAGGGCCACCTGCTCAACGGTGCGCCCCGGATCCTCCAGCATCTGGGCGGAGATCAGCAGGCGGCACCACGCGATGACCGTGCTCGGCGTGGGGAGCCCCGCCGCGCTGAGACGGTCCACGAGGGTCTTGCGATGGACGTTGAGGCCAGCCGCCACCTCCTCGACCGTCAAGGCGCGGCGGCCATTCTCCAGGCAGAAGCGGATCATCACGGCCACGTTCTGCGGCACGAGCTCGGCCAGCTCATCATAGACGGCCAGGGCAGACCGGCGGCTCACGGCCTCCCGGAGGGCCCCCTCGAGGCGTCCGTGGACGTCGTCCAGGTCTCGCAGGACCAGCTCGCTGACCCCGGCCTTGGCGAACTCGAGCATGTCCCGCGACGCCATGGGTGACATCACCCAGTACAACATGACGGGCACGCTCGGGAAGTCGGTGGCGAGGCGTCGCACCGTCTGGAGCGTGCTCACCCCCCACGGATCACGCATGTCAACGACGGCGACCTCAGCCAGGCCGTTCTCCGCGAGTGCGAGGAGCTCCGACGGTCGGTCACAGATGTGCAGGTGACCCCACCCCCTGACTGCCTCAGCCAGTCGTGCGCGCGCAGTGGTGTCCCAAACGAGGGCGCCGACAATCATGGTGCCTGGTAGATCCCGTGACCGAAAAGGTTACACCATGTAAGGGAGGTGCCCATTGGATGTGTGCCTCCCGTCTGGCGCGCGGCTATACTCGCCCCCGAGCAACTCTCCCACCTACGACGAGGATTTTCCACATGAACCGCTTCGCCCGTTTCGCCGCCTTCGCCGTTGCCGTCGCCGGTCTCGCCGCCTGCTCGTCGCCGATGGAGCCGACCGCCCCGAAGGGCTTCGTGAACCCGAACGTCAACTTCGTCAACCCGAATGTGAACTTCGTGAACCCGAACGTGAATTTCGTCAACCCGAACGTGTAAGGACGAACGCGGCTTCGCTGGTCTCGGGTTCGAGCGCGGAGAGGCTCGAGACCAGCTCGAAGCTCTCCACCTCCAGCGGCAGCGGCCGCGGAGCGGCACCGGTCCGGGCCACCTCGGGCCGATCGCAGGAGAGCCGCAATTCGTGATAGCCCTTCGCGTCGGCAATCTCCAGGGCCGCGCGACGGTAGCGCTCGGCATTCAGCTCGTCACCCGTCGCAGAATAGGCGAGGGCGAGATGGCGGAGCGTGTCCGCATTTTCGTACGGAAGCGCACTCCGCTCGACCGTCGCCTTGATCTCGCTCGCGACCCGGGAAAGCACCGCGAGGTCGCCGCAGCGGCCGGCGGCGAGGGCCGCGCCGCCGAGGGACGCCAGACGCACCCGAAGGACCGTCGCGCGGGCCAGCGTCCCCAGGAACGCCTGCAGCGCCGCCCGCGGATACCCCGCCTCGAGACAGACCTGCGCCAGGTTCGAGAGCGACTCCGCCTCCCGCGTGGTGTCGCCACGCGAGAGCATGAACGCGGCCCATCCGTGCTGGAGGGACAGGTCGTACCGCTTGGCCACGCACTCGACGATCGTGAGCCCCTGGTGCGCGAAGTACTGCAGTTCCGGCGACGCCCCGGCCTGCGCCATCTCAAGACCGCGCTTGAGCATCTGACGCGCCTGCGGATAGTTGCCCTGGATACGGGCCAGGACGCCGCGACCCAGGCTGGCCCTCGCGGCCAGTTCCTGATCCCCGGACCTGGCGCTCACCAACTCCGCCACCCGATACAGCTCGTCAGCGGACTCCAGCTCGCCCAGCTGCCGCGCCACGCGGGCCTGATCAGCGGCCAGGAGGCCACGCTCCCGATCGGACGCCTGGATCGCGCAGGCCCGGGCATGCCCGAGCACGGCGTAGGAGACCGACAGCGCCCCGGCCTCGCTCATCCTGTAGGCAAATCCCCGACACGCCCGGGAAACCGCGTTGGCCCCATCTGGCGTGTCGATCACGGCGAGCCCGGCGACGATCAGTCGGAGATCCGCAAAGTGCGCCTCGGCGCCGCCTTCTGCGTCGGAGGCCTCTGCCCCCTCCAGCAGGTCACGCAAGGCATCGGCTGCCTGTTGGGCGAGCTGTTCGCGAACCCCCGTCCCAACCCGCGCCAAACGTCCGAGGCAGTGCGCCAGGAGCAGCCACACCGTGTCCGCGGAGCCAAACTCCGAGCGTCGGGCGAACCGATCGAGGTCCGCACGGTATGCTTCAAAGGGCGACTGCGGTGCAAGCATGTGGACGGCGTCCAGGCAATGGGAGCGCCCCCATTATCCGGCCCGGGGCGCAATTACACAAGGGTACACCTAAATACAGCTGCAGGTGCCGTGCCGCCGCCCGCGGAACGCCACAGCTAACCGGCCCCCCGCCCCGGCCGGACCCGCACGAAGACCGAATCGTCCACCTGAAGTGACGGCCCCGGCCGAGCCCTGCTGACCTGCGCACGAGTGCTGTTCACGCGCTGATCATCCAGTGGATGGGACGAGAAGAACGCCTCTATGGCTCCGGGCTTGGTCGTCCGTTCGGCCGCCATCCGCTCAAACATCCGCGTCACGCCAGCGGGGTCGATCCCCGCGCGCACCAGGTACTCGATCGCCGCAGAATCCGATTGGGCCTCGTCTGACCGGCTGTGGCGGGCCATCCAGGCCGCCCCACCGATCTCGATCGCCACCTGGGCCACGTCCCCCGCGCACCACCCGGTCACCGTGCAGAACAGCCCGACGATCACACCGGTTCGCGTGCGCTTGCCGAGCTGTCGCGCCGAATGCCTGAGCGTGACGTGGGCGATCTCGTGCCCCAGCACGCCGGCCACCTCGGACATGCTCCCGGCGGCCGCGAGCAGCCCCCGATGCACGAACACATGCCCCCCGGGAATGGCAAAGGCATTGAGGTCGTCGCGATCGATCACGGTGAAGTGCCAGTCGCGGCGCTGGCTGTCCGCCACCGCAACGATCCGCGCCCCGAGCGCGTCCAGCCAGGCATCGAGCGCCGTGTCCGCGAACACGGGGGTCTCCCGGACGACCTGCGCGGCCATCGCGTCGCCCGCTTCCTGCTCTGCCGACTCAGACATCCCGCACCCCAGCGACACGACGGTGAGGAATGCCAGCCCGGCACGGCGGATTAGTGGAATCCGGTCCATGCAGGAGCGTAGCCACGGCGTCAGCGCCCCGGTAGCGCCCGCGAGCGATCACCACCCTTCTCTTTCGGCACGCGGACACTGAACTTCCCACCAACCACGACCGGAAGTATGTCGATGCGGATCAACAAGGTCGGCGTGATTGGCGCCGGTGCCATGGGCACGGGAATCGCCACCCTCTGCGCCTCTGCGGGCGTCCCGGTGGTTCTCCTCGATGTCCCCGCCACGGACGGCGACCGAAGCGCCCTCGCGCGCGGTGCGGTCGCCCGGGCCTTGAAGGCGCGGCCGGCGCCGTTCATGGAT
The DNA here is from genome assembly GCA_016794835.1 of Gemmatimonadota bacterium. Lineage (GTDB taxonomy): Bacteria > Gemmatimonadota > Gemmatimonadetes > Gemmatimonadales > Gemmatimonadaceae > RBC101. Next base: position 11,042 of record JAEUJL010000790.1, read on the forward strand.
CCTGCCGCGGCCAGCTTGATCTCGGTTGGCAACACCGATGACGACCTGGAGCGGCTCGCCGACTGCGACTGGATCGTGGAGGCGATCATTGAGCAGCCCGCACCAAAGCAGGCGCTCTTCGCGCGCCTCGAGCAGGTGGCCCGCGCGGACGCGATCATCGCCTCGAACACCTCGAGCATCCCCATGCGGGTGTTGCAGGAAGGACGCGGCGCCGCATTCCGGGAACGGTTCCTCGGCACGCACTTCTTCAACCCGGTGCGCTACCTCCACCTCCTGGAGATCATCCCGGGGCCAGACACCGCATCATCCGTGGTGAGCACCCTGCGGCACTTCGCCGAGCGCACGCTAGGCAAGGGGGTGGTGATCGCCAAGGACGCTCCCGGCTTCATTGCGAACCGGATCGGGCTCTACGGAATGGTCCGGGTGCTCCGGCTCATGGAGCAATACCAGCTGACGATCGACGAGGTCGACTTCCTGACCGGCCCATTCACGGGCCGGGCAAAGTCCGCCACGTTCCGCACGAGCGACATCTCCGGCATCGACATCCTGGTGCACGTCGCGGCGGGTACCGCCGCCGCCACGGGCGAGGACTTCACCCTCCCGGACTGGGTTCACCAGCTGGTCGCGAGTGGCCGTCTGGGCGAGAAGACCGGTGCTGGATTCTACCGCAAGGACAAAAAGGGCATTGCCACGCTGGATTGGCGGACCCTGGAGTACGCGCCGCAGGAAGCCGTGGTCGCCGAGGAGCTTGCCTACCTGCGCAAGGCTCCATTGGCCGAGCGCCTTCGTGGACTGACGCGCGCCGGGGGCAACCGCGCCGAGTTTGTGCGGCACCTGCTGACCGACGTGTCGCTCTACACCCTCGCCACCGCCCCGGAGCTCTCGCCCGACATCGTGTCGGTGGACCGGGCGATGGAGTGGGGATACGGCTGGGAGATGGGTCCCTTTGCGCAGGTGGATGCGATGGGGATCGAGTTCCTGCGCGACCAGGCGAAGGCGCGCGGCGTGGAGCCACCGGCGCTCCTCTCCGCCGCGCGCGAAGGATGTTATCGCCAGTTGAACAGCGGGCCACGCCAAATCACGCTGCTGGGTGAGTACATCCCGGTGGAACCGGTCCCGGGGCTGATCCACCTGCCCACCCTGCACACCACGGGCAAGGTGGTGGATCACAACGACGCCGCCGCGGTGCTCGACCTCGGCGACGGGGTCCTGCTCCTCGAGTTCCGGGCCAAGATGAACACCCTCGGCCCCGGGGTGTTCGCCGCCATGGAGCAAGCCGCGACGCGCATTCGGTCCGGGGCGTTCGAGGGGCTGGTGATCGGGAACGCGGACCCGCGGGCCTTCTCCGCCGGTGCCGACCTTGGCGCGGTGGGCACCCGGGCCAAGGCCGGGGACTGGAAGGCACTCGAGGCCGCGATCGCGGCGTTCCAGCAAGGCGTGATGGACCTCCGGCGCCTGCCGTTTCCCGTGGTGGTCGCGCCCGCGGGTCTCACGTTAGGCGGCGGGTGCGAGCTGCTCCTGCACGCGGACGTCGTGCAGGCGCACGGCGAGCTGTACGCGGGGCTGGTCGAGGTCGGCGTTGGGCTGCTCCCGGGTGGTGGCGGCACGAAGGAACTGCTCTTCCGCTTCACGCGCGAGCTGGCGCCGTACGACGAGGCCGATCCGTTCGAGGCGGTGAAGCGGGCGTTCAAGTTGATCTCCATGGCGACGACGAGCACCAGCGCCGCCGACGCGCGCCGGCTCGGCTTCCTCCGCCCGGCGGACCGCATCTCGATGAATCGCGACCACCTCCTGGCCGACGCGAAGGCGCGGGTGCTGGACCTCGCCCCGGGCTACACGCCACCGCCCCCCGCCACGATCCGCGCGCTGGGGCGTGAGGCGTACGGCAACCTCAAGTACGGGGTCTGGGCGATGCAGGAAGCGGGCTACATCAGTGCGCACGATGTGCGGATCGGCAACCACGTCGCGTACGTGCTGTCCGGCGGCGATGGCCCACCGCGTGACGTCACGGAACAGGACATCCTGGACCTGGAGCGCGAGGCGTTCCTTGCGCTGCTGGGCACCGCCGAGACGCAGGCGCGGATCACGCACATGCTCGAAACGGGAAAGCCCCTGCGCAACTGACCGATGCCGACCGCGTCCCACCGTCGAATGTTTACCTGCACTGGACCACGCCATGCCTGAGGCTGTCATCGTCTCCGCCGTCCGCACCGCCGTGGGTCGCGGCAAGAAGGACGGTTCGCTCGCCGGGGTGACCCCGATCGACCTGTCCGCCCTGGTGATCCAGGAAGCGGTCAAGCGGGCCGACATTGATCCCCGCACGATCGACGACGTGTTGTGGGGCTGCGCGATGCCGGAGGGATCGCAGGGGCTCAACGTGGCGCGCCTGGCGGTCCTGCGTGCCCGGTTGCCCGTGGAGGTGCCCGCGGCGACGATCAACCGCTTCTGCTCCTCCGGGCTGCAGACCATCGCGTCGGGTGCCCAGGCGATCCTGAGCGGGATGGCGGACGTCGTGGTGGCCGGCGGGGTGGAGATGATGAGCCAGGTCCCGATGAGCGGCCACCATGCGCGGCTGCACGACGGGATGACCGAGGGGATGATCGCGATGGGCTTCACGGCCGAGCGGGTCGCCACCCGCTGGAAGGTGAGCCGCGCGGACCAGGACGCGTATGCGTTAGGCAGCCACCAGAAGGCGGCAGCGGCGCTGGAAGCCGGCGCCTTCACGGACCAGGTGGTCCCGGTCCCGGTGGAGCGCGTCACCTGGCACGGTGCCACCAAGCAGGTCGAGGAAGGGTTGTTCGCGGTCGACGAACTGGTGCGCAAGGACACGACGGCGGAACGCCTGGCCAAGCTGCCGGCGGCCTTCAAGGCCGG
>JAEUJL010000508.1 GCA_016794835.1 Gemmatimonadota bacterium
CGCCTGAACGTGTCGGTGAGCTGGCCGGGGGCGTCGGCCGAGCTGAATGAGATGTATGTGGCGTCCCCCATCGAGGCGGCCATCCAGGGCGTGCGCGGGATCAAGAAGACCCGTTCGGAGTCCAATGACGATGGCGTCCAGCTGACGGTGGAGCTGCAGGCCGACGCGGACGTGCAGCTGGCGCGCTTGTCGATCCTCGAGCGGCTGGAGCTGTTGCGGCGCGACTTTCCCCCGGGGGTGACGTCGCCGCGCGTGTCCAACTACGTGCCGGACGAGCTGCAGGAGGAAGCGCTGCTCCTGGTCACCATGGGCGGCCCCTACACACAGGGTGCCTTGCAGCGCATCGCCAATGAGGTGCTCGAACCGCGCCTGTCCGCCGTCCCCGGCGTGGCGGGACTGAACGTCAGCGGGGGCGCCGACTTTGGCGTCTCGATTGCCTACAACCCGGCGCTGTTGCGGCAACTCGGGATCGATGCCGTGCTGATCGGGCAGGCGATCGGCCAGGCGCGGATCGTGAGTGCGGTCGGGCGCGAAGAACGGGGAGCGAGCGAGCGGCCGGTGACGGTGCGCGACCAACCCGGCCTGATCGAGCAGCTGGCCGACCTCCCCATCCGCGGACCAGGGAATCGCATCTTTCGCGTCGGGGACCTGGCGACGGTGCGACCGCAGGAAGATCGTCGCGGTCGGTTCTTCCGGATCAATGGCCAGCCGGCGATCGCGCTGAGCATCACGCGCCTCCCGGACGCCGACGCCATCAAGACGGCCGCGCGGGTGCGCGTGGCGCTGGACGAGATCGGCCGCACGTTGCCCACGGGGGTGACGCTGAGCGTGATGTCCGACGACTCGGAGGAGTTGCAGAAGCAGCTGCGCGACCTGCTGGTGCGTGGGGCGATCGCATTTGCCGCCGTGCTCCTGGTGCTGTTGTTCTTCCTGCGGGACCTACGCGCGACCTCGCTGGTGATGCTGAGCGCCGCGCTCGCGGTCGCCGGGACGGCGCTGGGGTTGTTCCTGTTCAAGATCCCCGCCAACCTGCTGACCCTGGCCGGGCTGGCGATGGGGATCGGGATCCTGGTGCAGAACGGGTTGGTGGTTGCCGAGCGTTTGGGATCGGCGCCGGACACCCCGGACGGGCGGGCCGCGGCGGCGCGGCGGATCATGCCAGCCGTGGTGGGCGCCACGCTCACCACCGCCGTGGTCCTCTTCCCGTTCCTCTACCTGCAGGGCGACGCCCGTGCGGCGTTCGTCCCATTCGCCGCGGCCTTCACGCTCGGGCTCGGGTGGTCGATCGTGACCGCGGTGGTGATGATCCCGGCCCTGGCCGCCGGCCACAAGGTGCACGAGGCGGCCTGGCCGCGCGCCCGACGGCTGTATGTCCGCCTCCTGCGCCCGATGGTGCGGTTCCGCTGGGTCACGATGGTCCTGACGCTGGCCGCGTTAGGCGGCCTGACCTGGGTCTTCATCAAGAAGGTGCCGCGCTTTGCCTTTGGCGGGTTTGGCGGCACTGAGCGGACGGTGATCAACGGCTTCATCACCTTCCCTCGCGGCTCGGATCCCCAGTCGCTGGACGACGCCGTGCGCGAGCTGGAGAACATTGCCGTCGGGGCCCCCGGGGTGGAGCGGGTCGATGCGCAGTCCTACGGCGCCTTTGGCGCTGGCGTCCGCGTCCTCTTCCATCGCGACCAGGAGCTGACCGCCCTGCCCCTGCAGCTCGAGGAGGCGATGACCCAACGGGCGGTGTTCATCGGGGGCGCGTCGGTCTCGGTGCGCGGGCAGGGGCCCGGCTTCTCCTCCGGGATGGGCGGCGGCAGCATCGCCTCGTTCCGCATCCGCATCCTCGGCTACTCCTTTGCCGGTGTTGAGCGGCTAGCCATTGACCTCAAGGACCGACTGGAAGGGATCCCGCGCGTCCGGGACGTGGATATCAACTCGTCCTCGTTCTTCTCGCGGGAGAAGGCCAACAGCGTCACGATCACTCCGGACCGCGAGGCGCTGTCGCGCTTTGGGGTGACGGCGAGCGACTTCGGCGGCGCGGCGGCGCGCGAGATGCGCTCGCAGGCCGGCGCCATTCGCCTGGAGATCGGGGACGAGGAATACCCGGTGGTGGTGCAGGTCGAGGGCGCCAATGATCGGTCGCTCGACGACTTGCGCGAGGCGTTGGTCGCCACCCCGTCGGGCACCCCGGTCCGCCTGAGCTCGCTCTCGACGATCGGGGAGCAGGAGGGCCTGGCGGCGATCAGTCGCGAGGACCAGCAGTATGTGCGCTTTGTCGCCTATGAATTCCGCGGCCCCAACCGCCTGGCGCAACGGACACACGACGCCTTCATGAAGTCGATCAGCGTGCCACCGGGATACACCGTGGCCGACGCCGGCTTCGGCTTCTTCGAGCCGGACAAGAGCGAACAGGGGTTGTGGCTGGTCTTCGCGATCGGGATCACCCTCGTGCTGCTGACGGTGGCGGTGGTCTTCGACTCGGTATGGGGGGCGATGATGGTGTTCCTGTCGCTGCCCATCTCACTGGGCGGCGTCATGGCCGCGTTCTGGCTCTTTGACGCGGCGTTCACGCGCGAGGCAGCGGTCGGGGTGATCCTGGTGATCGGGCTCGCGGTCAACCAGGCAATATTGGTCGTCGATGCCGCGCTGGAACGCCGGCGCCGACGCATCGCCGCCGGGCTCTCGCCGCTGGATCGCGGTGCGGTGATCCGCGCCTGCCTCGACCGCTCCGGGATGGTGGTGCTGGTCACCCTCACGTCGCTCGCCTCCCTCCTGCCCCTGGCGATCGGGGTGAAGACGACGTCGCTGTTCGGTGCGATTGCGCTGGCGACGGCCGGCGGCACCGTAGCCGGGACGATCGCGGCGTTGTTCGTGCTCCCGGCGATGTTGATTGGGCGCGGGGGGCACCAGGCGGGGTAAGGCGCGGGGCGCAGGACGCGGGTTGCAGGACGCAGGTGGACGCGTGCGGCTCGGCGCCTCTTACCGGGACCGCTTCCCCGCCATCAGGCGCTCGTCGGCGGCATGCAGCAACTGGTCCACGCTCTGCGGCGCGGTCGGGTTGAACCGGGCGAGGCCGCGGCCTAACGAGAGTCGATAGCGCCGAGCGGGCTGGTCGTTGCGGAGGTTCAGGCGCTGGTCGAGGCGCGCCAGAAGGACCTCCCCCTCGGGGTCCAGCGAGTTCACGGCGAGCACGACAAATTCATCGCCGCCAAGTCGGCCGATCAGGTCGCTCTCGCGAAAGGTCTCGCGCAACACCTCAGCGACCTCGATGAGCGCCTCATCACCTACAGCGTGCCCCCACGTGTCGTTGACCTGCTTGAACTTGTTCAGGTCGAAGTACAGCAGGATGGTATGCCCGTGCTGGCGCGACGCCACGTTGAGCAGCTGCTGGGCGAGCAGGGTGAATCCGCGCCGGTTGTACAACCCGGTCAGCGCG
>JAEUJL010000846.1 GCA_016794835.1 Gemmatimonadota bacterium
CTGCTGTCCCAGTTTGGGGCGTCCCCGGTGAAGGCGCGGGTCGTCGAGGACCGCAATCGCATCACCGGCGCCGGGGTCACGGCCGGGCTGGACTTTGCCCTGCTGCTGACGGCACGCCTCGCCGGTGAGAACTACGCAAAGGCCGAACAGCTCAACATCGAGTACGACCCGGATCCGCCGTTCAAGGCCGGCTCGGTGAAGGGAGCCGGGCCAGTGGTGTCCGGGGCGCTGGGGCGCATGTATGCGCCATCGCTGGAGGCGTTCAAGGCGGCCACCGCCGAGGCCCGGGCGAAGCTCGGATAGCCCCTGCGGGTCTTGAGGGTGAGTGCGCGCGTCCCGGGGCCGGCCCTGGGACGCGCGTCGTTCGTCCAGGCTCGGCGACGCGGCGGCCGCCTGGCGCGCGGTGTCCCCGGTGGCGAAGACCGCTCAGGCCTGGGCGCACTTGCGCACCGTATCCCAGGTGCGCGTCGTCTGCTGCTTGCCGACGGCCTGCTCGATCAGCTTCATGAAGTCCGGGGTTTCGGCGCCGCGTTGGTAGGTGGTGAAGAGCTCGCACCCCTCCACGGCCACGATCCGGGCTTCGTTCAGGACGAGAGGGAGCTTTGGGACGACGGGCGGTGTTCGCAGGAAGGTCACCACGCGCTTGGCGTCCGCCGGGAGCCGGAACGGCGCGAAAGGGTCCCGGTCCAGCATGGCCTGCAACATGTCATTGGGGCGGACAAACGTCTCGAAGGTGCGACCGAGCCCGGCAACGATGGCAGCCTCGACCTTCCGTTCCAGGGTCGCGACCGGTGCCTGGCGCGCATCGAAGGCGACATTCCCGCTGGCCAGCACGGTCTTCACGTTCGCAAAGCCACCCGCCTCGAATGCGGCCCGCAGGTCCGCCATGCGGCAGTTGGTCGGCATGACTCCGCGCAGGAAGGCGACATAACGTGGCATGGGCTGCGGCTGTGGTCGGGGAAGGAATCCTACGGGATCGTGCGCGTGTCTGGCGCATCGGGGCGGAGGGTCTCCACCAGGCGGGCCAATGCCCCCTCGGCGAGATCGACCCCGATGAACACGGCGACCGTCGCGAAGCCCGCCAACGGGAGTGCCTCAAAACGGAGCGTGTCATCTCCCGCGACATAACTCCACGCCCACTGCGTGCCGGGCGTCTCGGCAAGGCCAATGACGCCCTTGGCGCGCCGCAGCCCGGGGGCCAGCGCGAGCACCTGGGTGATGAGCGCCGAGCGTGCGACGACCGGCGGCAGCTCAACACCCACCGAGGCGAAGTGATGGCGGTGGGGATCGTGGCGATGTGACGGGGAGGCTGCGCCGGGGCGGACGATCCGTTCGGGTGGTGGCGTGCGCACGAGCGACGCCAGTTCGCTCGTGAGTGCCTCGGGGGTCGTGCGTCGGGCGTTGGGGTTCACCTCGGCGAGCGACGCCTCCACGCTGGCGAGCCGTCGCGGTGCGAGATCGTCCGCCCAGTTCATCCAGACATGCGACGCGGTGGTCACCTGGTCGCGTTCCAGCGTCTTGTCGAACCACCGCTTCTGCCAACGGCGGGCATCGATCACCGTGACCTGGATCGGCCGCGACAGGGCGGACAGTCGCGGGTCCAGGGCGAGGATATCGTGCAGCTCGGCGGCATCGCTCGTCCCGTTGGCCTCGATCAGCACGGCCGTGTCGGCGTCGATCACCATCCCGGCGAGCGCCGCGAGCAACTCCTCCCGCGAGCCGCAGCAGATGCAGTCGCCGCTGATCGGGGTCACCAGGGCATCGAGCGCCGCGAGGCGCGCGGCGTCCACTCGCGCATCCTGGTAGTCGTTCAGGATGACGCGGGGGCGCACGCCGTGTGCCCCGAGGCGGGGGATCAGCTCCTGGAGCAACGTGGTCTTGCCGGCGCCCAGGTAGCCGACGATCAGGAGGAGGGGAACCGCCACCGCATGGGTGCTCGCATCCAACGAAGCTACCCGGCCCCACGGAACGCCAGAAGCCCGCGGGCCGCGGCACGATGCCCGGGGCGCGTGCCGGTTGCGCGGGAATCCCCTAGCTTTGCGGCGCGGTCCACGGGTCGGACGTTTCCCAGGAGAGGCCTGCGTGTTTCACGGATTGTTGTTGCTCGCGCTGGTCCAGCCGGCGCCGTCGGAGCCCATCATCTGGTTTCGGCAACCCGCACAGAACTGGAACGAGGCCTTGCCCGTGGGCAACGGCCGGCTGGGGGCGATGGTGTTCGGGCACCCCGGGCGCGAGCACATCCAGCTTAACGAAGAGACGCTCTGGTCCGGCGGTCCGTACGATCCGGTGGTGCGCGGGGCCTCCGCGGCCCTCCCCGAGATTCGCCGCCTGCTGTTCGCGGGAGACGTGGCCGCGGCCCACGACCTCTTTGGGCGCACGATGATGGGCCGTCCCATTGAACAGATGAAGTACCAGTCACTGGGCGACCTCTGGCTCCAGGTACCGGGGCACGACAGCGTCACCAACTACCGACGCGAACTCGACCTCGACCAGGCCGTGACGCGCGTCTCATACACGGTCGCCGGGGTGCGCTACCTGCGGGAAGTGTTCGTCAGCGCGGTGGACCAGGTGGTGGTCGTGCGTTTCAGCGCGGACCGACCCGGCATGATCACCCTGGCGGCCGAGCTGCGGGGCACACGCAACCCGGCCCACTCGAACTACGGGACCGACTACTTCCAGATGGATGCGGTGGGGCCGACTACCCTGCGCCTGACCGGCAAGAGCACCGACTACCTCGGGGTCGCGGGGCAGCTCCGCTATCAAGCGGACCTCGAGGCCAGGGCCGAGGGTGGGGCGATCCGCACGGATCGTCGCCGCCTCCTGGTGGATGGGGCAGATGCGGTGACCCTGGTGCTCGCGGCGGCCACGAGCTTTGTGGACTATCGCACGGTGACCGCCAACCCGGCGGCGCGGGTGGCCGAGACGTTAGGCAGGGTGGCCCGCCGCCCCTGGCCCGCCCTGCGCGCCGACCATGTGCGCGAGCACCAACACTGGTTCCGGCGCGTGCAGCTGTCGCTGGGGTCGCCCGGCGCGCGGCTGGATACCCTCCCGACCGACGTGCGCATCGCGCGGTTTGCGTCGGCCCCCGATCCCGGCCTGGCCGCGCTGTACTACCAGTTCGGCCGCTACCTGTTGATCGCGAGCTCTCGCCCCGGCACAGAGCCGGCGAA
>JAEUJL010000849.1 GCA_016794835.1 Gemmatimonadota bacterium
GGTGGGCGGGCACCCGCTCGATGGTGGCGTGATGGTCTTCACGTTGCCGGGAGAGATCTCCATCCTCGGCGTCACCAGCGGGTTGAACATGACCTGGTACGGCACGCGGATGCAGTTGGAAGCCGCCACCTGCCAGGTGACTATCCGTGAAGCGCCGGGCGCGCCAGGATCAACCGAACTGACGATGTACGTCGACCTCCGCCCTGGGGTGCGTCGCAATGTGAACGCGTCGGCCGCCATCGCGACGTCCTTCGCGGCGGTGACCGGGATCATCGGCGCGGCCGCCGGGGCCGCCATCGGCGTGGCGACGTGGGCGGCGGCACTCCCCGCCGCGGCCGTGGCCGGGCTGGTCGGTGCCGGAACGGCGGGACTCACCGGCTACGCCAGCCTGGCCCTGTACCGCGGCTCGTATCGCGGGGCGGTTGCCCGCTCGCAGAAGGAAATGACGCGCGCCCTCGACGCCGTGGCCGGTTCGCTGCGCGCGAACGACCTCTTCGGGCCACGCGCTCAACCCGAGCCGGCGCGCAAGGCGCTGCCGCCGGACCTCACTCCTTCTTGAGCAACTGCACGATGTTGGAGTAGTCGTCGGTCCAGGCGCCCACACCGGCGGCGCGCTCCGCCACCCGCCAGCCCCGCTGGGTGAGCAGGGTGCGCACGGCCGCCGTGTCGCGCGCCAGGACGACCCAGCGTGATCCATAGTGGAGCCTCGCGCGGGCGTCCTCGTCCGGTGCGTCATCTCGAGCCACCGCCACCAACCCCTCCTCCTCGGCGATCGCAGCGAGGACCGGTTCCAGCCGCAGGTACCGATTGCTCACATGGAACGCCATGGTGGCATACGCGCGCAGCTTCCCGCGGTACAGGCGCACCGCCTCGCGGGTCATCAGGTGCACGGGGATGGCATCGGAACTGAAGGCGTCAAAGACCAGCAGGTCGTAGCTGCTGTCCGGCTCGGCCACGAGGGAACGCCGCGCATCCCCAAGGACGATGCGCACCCCGGGGGCACATTCCTTCACGTAGGTAAAGACGCGTCCCGACGTCGCCAGCTGCACCACGGTAGGGTCGATCTCGAAGTAGGTCCACGGCTCACCCGGCTGGGCGTAACAGGCGGTGGTGCCGGTCCCCAGCCCGACGAGCCCCACGCGTCGCGCCTGCGTGCTGTCGGTCAACTCCGCGAAGATGTCGCCGAGGGGCCCTTCCCGCGTGTAGTACGTCAGGGGGGTGCGCTTGCCGCTGGTGACGAGGTCCTGGGCACCGTGGGTCGTCGTGCCGCTCGTGAGCATCAGGTAGTGCTCCCACCGGGTCACCTTGTAGACCCCGAAGAAGCTCCGCTCCTGCGTGATCACCCGCTCGGCATTGCCGGCGTTGCGCTGCTCAATGGCCAGGAACAACGCCGCCGCGCCTAACGCCAGTCGCAGCGGGCGCCGGAACATCGCCGCCACCGCCAGTCCGGCCACCGTGAAGACCGACCACATCAGGATCATCGGCCAGCGTCCTTCCACCGGGACGCGCAGCTGGAAGCTCGCGACCATCCCCCCGAAGACGAGGGCCGGCAGGACCAGGTCGAGCAACCAGGCCCGGCGCGACCGGTCGTACGCGCCATACCCCGGCCGCAGGGCAAAGGCCACCAGCAGCATGAGCGGATACTCGAGGACGCGCTGGTACAGCACCGGGGCGAGCAGCACGTTGAACGCGCCACCAAGGACCCCGCCGAGCGACATCCACAGGTAGTACTCGGTGAGGTGCGCCGGGTGCGGCCGCACGTCGGCCAGCTGCTGGTGGCAGACCATCGCCGCCCCGAAGAAGCCGAGGAGGTGCAGGATCACGTGGGCCGCATGCAGCTTGGTCGGCGTCATCCCGACCACCACGAGCAGCGCCACCCCGACAAACAGGTGAAAGCCGCTCATGAACCCGCGGCCCAGCAGCGGCCGGTCGGCGAACACGAGCGTGAACGTCAGCAAGTAGAGCGAGAGCGGGATGACCCACAACAGGGGCACGGCCGCCACATCCGTGCTGATGAAGGTGGTGACCCCGAGCAGGAGCGACGACGGAACGGCGGCAAGGAGCACCCAGCGCAGGCGCAACGCGCGGCTGGGGAGGGGCGCGGGGGTGGGCGCGGCGGCCGGCGTCGCCGCGGCCGGCCAGCGTCGCGTGATCCACCACGCCATCCCGACCAGCACCACGAGCGCCACGTAGCCAGCGCGCCACGCCGCGCCCTGTTCCCCCAGGCGCCAGCGTGGCTCCACGAACAGGGGATAGGCGAGCAACGCCGCAAACGACCCCAGGTTGCTGGCCACATACAGCACGTAGGGGTTCCCCGCCCCCGGATGCGCGGTGGACGCAAACCACCGCTGGAACATGGGCGCCCCGGCCGCCAGCAGGGTGAAGGGCAACCCTAACGAAGCGGCGAGCACCGCCAGCAACCACCAGACCGGCCGGGCGTCGCTGGGCGGCGGCAGCCAGGCGGGAATCGCGATGGGGAGCAGCGTCAGGGCGAGCCCGAGCAGGACGAGGTGGAGCAGCCCCTGCCGGGTGGGGTCCAGCAGGCGGCTCCCCGCGTGCGCGTAGCAGTACCCCAGGAGCAACGCCGCCTGGAAGAAGAGGAGGCAGGTGTTCCAGACCGCGGCCGTCCCGCCAAGCAGCGGCAGCACCATCTTCGTGAACATCGGCTGCACAACGAACAGCAGCGCCGCGTTCGTGAAGGTGAGACCGGCGAACAGGGTCAGGGTAGCCCGGACGCGCGCGGCAGGCCAGGGAGCGGTCGTCATCCGGCGGAATGTGGATCACACAGCGGAGATTGGCGAGCCTTGATCCCGCCCGGCGCGCCCCGCGCCACTGCCTAACCACGGTGCAAGGGTGGCGTTAGGCTGCCCCCGTCAATACCTTGGGACAAACCCTGGTCGACCACCCCGTCACGAGCCCTGCCCATGCCGCAGCCTCACCGTCGCGCTGTTGCGCTCGTCCTCGCCGTTGCCTGCCTGGCCCCCATCGCCTGCCGCAAGAAGCCCGAGGCCGCACCGGCCCCCGCCCCGGCCCC
>JAEUJL010000530.1 GCA_016794835.1 Gemmatimonadota bacterium
GATGGCGGGACGCCGCGCCAGCTGACGAAGGGCAACTGGAATGCGGGATCGCGCTTTGACGGCCAGCCCGGGGCGGTGGGGTGGTCGTGGACGCCTGACGGCAAGTCGATCGTGTTCGATGGGTTGATGGACCCGAACAGCGACAAGAACTACCGGGACTCCGACCTGAACCTCGTCGACGTCGCCACCGGCGCGATGCGAAAGCTCACGGGACCGCGCGGGTCGTGGTCCTCCCCGGTGGTGTCGCCGGACGGCCAATGGGTGGCCTTTGCCGGGTACGCGGCCACGCCCCAAACGTACAAGACGTCTGAGCTGTACCTGATGCGGCTGGACGGCTCGGGCATGAAGAAGATCTCGGCGAACCTCGACCGCGACGTGGCGCAGCTGACCTGGGCGCGCGACAACAGCGGGGTCTACTTCACGGCCAGCGATCGGGGATCGAACCACCTGCACTTCGCGTCGGTGGCCGGGGCCGTGCGCCCGCTGACGTCCGGGCCACAGATGTTCAGCCTCGGCTCCATTGCCGCCAACGGCCTTGTCGTCGGGGTGCGCACCACCGCGCTCGAGCCCTCGGACATCGTCTCCTTCTCGCTGTCGGCGCCGGGGCAGGTCAAGCGCCTCACGCACGTCAACGCGGACATCCTCGCCAACAAGAAACTCGGCGCGGTCGAGGAATTCTGGGTGACCTCCACCAACAACACGCGGGTGCAGGGCTGGCTGGTGAAGCCCCCCAACTTCGACCCGGCGAAGAAGTGGCCGATGATCATGGAGATCCATGGCGGCCCCCACGCGATGTACAACGGGGCGTTCTCGTACATGTACCAGAACTTCGCCGCGAACGGGTACGTGGTGCTCTACACCAATCCCCGGGGGTCGACCGGGTATGGCACCGATTTCGGCAACGCCATCAATAAGCGCTACCCGGGCGTGGACTACGAAGACCTGATGGCCTCGGTCGACACCGTCGTCGGGCGCGGCTACATCGACCAGAGCCGGATGTATGTCGGCGGATGTTCCGGCGGCGGGGTCCTGAGCAGCTGGGTCATTGGCCACACCAATCGCTTTGCCGGGGCCGCGGTGCGTTGCCCGGTGATGAACTGGATCTCGTTCGCCGGCAATGCGGACGTCCCGTATTTCGGTCATGCCTGGTTCGAGAAGCCGTACTGGGAAGACCCCAAGCCGTGGCTCGACCAGTCGCCGCTGATGTACGTAGGGCAGGTGACCACCCCCACGGTGATCATGACCGGGGAACTCGACCTCCGCACGCCGATGGCTCAGTCCGAGGAGTACTTCCAGGCGCTGCAGATGCGCGGGGTGCCGAGCGCGCTCCTGCGGTTCCAGGGGGAGTTTCACGGGACCGGGTCGAAGCCGAGCAATTTCATGCGCACCCAGCTGTACATGATGAGCTGGTACCAGCAGCACCAGCGGAAGGCGGCGATGTAGCGGGATCGCGCGGTTGGCTGATCCGCCCGGGGAGGTTCTTGCGCCTGTCCGGGCAGACCCGGGCCGCCCGCCGTGAACCTCTCGTTTTTTACCGCGCTCCAGAAGCTCCGCTACTTCCTGGCGACGACCTTTCCCGCGCTGGCGCGGTCGCTCTGGCCACAGCGCACCATCGATCGGCTGGCGGCGAGGTTTCCCAATGCGGCCGCGCGGGTGGTGCGCACGCGCCAGTCCTTGCTGGGGGGGCATGTCGAGAAGGCGGCAGGGGTGTTTGCCGTGGGGGAGTACGCGTCCGATGTCCTGGATTGGGCGAAGCTCCCGCGTGAGGTGGTCCCGCTGCTGCGCGGTGGCGTTGTCGTCGCGGGGCTGCTCTGCCTCCTCCTCCCACTCGCCATCTCGGTCGACTGGCTGCCGATCTCGATCGAGCAGATCCTGGAGGTCCCCGATCGCGGGACGGTGGGCAGCTGGGACGTGG
>JAEUJL010000549.1 GCA_016794835.1 Gemmatimonadota bacterium
GGTGTTGTTCGAGGTGTGGTACAACCGCCACCTGCAGGGCGACGCCATGCGCGGCCTCTCGTTCGCGGAGCGCGCCCGCCGCACCTTTGCCGCCCCGTGGAGCCCTGAGCGCCCGAACGACACGCCCGATGGGCTCGCCGACCCGGGGCGGGCGGCCGCCGACTTTGCGTGGGCGGTGGACCAGGTAACGTCCCGCTACGGTCGCGCCGATGTGGCCTGGGGCGAGGTGCATCGCGTCCGGCGGGGCAGCGTCGACGTGCCGGTGGGTGGATGCACGGGAGCGTTGGGGTGCTTTCGCGTCCTGCAGTTCAGTGATGCCCCCGATGGCAAGCGCGTGGCCCGTGGCGGTGACGGCTGGGTGCTGGCCGTGGAGTTCACGCCGGTCCCTCGCGCCTACTCGGTCCTGGCGTATGGCCAGAGCAACACGCCAACCTCCCCGTACTTCGCCGACCAGGCAGAGATGTTCGCGCGGGGGGAGATGAAGCGGGTGGCGTTTGCGCCAGACGACGTGGAGCGTGCGACGGTGCGCCGCTATCGCCCGGGGCGGTAGCGGCATCCACGCGCCAGGCATTCGACCGGCTGCCTCGCGATACCGATCGCCCCACGCCACACACCGCTCGTCCCCGGCTGGCCACATGGCACGTGCCGTTGCGGTAGCCTTCCGTACATGCACCTCCCAGCTGCCTTTCGTCGATCCCTCAGCGTCGCCTGCACCCTCCTCTCGGCGGTAGGTCTCGCGCAGCCGGGTACCCCAACCTTCCCCAACATCCATCCGTCCTGGCCTCCCGTTGGAAGCCACCCGCGGCAAGTCACCAGGAGCGCGTACGACAATGCGTGGCCCCAGTGGTCGCGCGATGGATCGGAGATCGTCTTCGCGTCCAGGCGCGATGGTGACTGGGAGATCTATTCCATGCGGGCCGACGGCACCGCGCCCCGGCGGCTGACCGTCAGCCCGGGCCGCGATGCGCACCCCATCTTCCTCCCCAGCGGACGCATCGTCTTCCAGTCCCCGCGCGGCTTTGATGGTCCCGGCGAAGTGGAGCTGTAC
Organism: Gemmatimonadota bacterium; assembly: GCA_016794835.1. GTDB lineage: Bacteria > Gemmatimonadota > Gemmatimonadetes > Gemmatimonadales > Gemmatimonadaceae > RBC101. The sequence continues at coordinate 1,049 of JAEUJL010000549.1, forward strand.
ACGATGGACGCGAATGGGGATCGCGTGCGCCCCCTGGTCACCGCGCCCGGATTTGACGGCGTCCCGGTTCCATCCCCCAATGGGTCGCAGCTCGCCTTCCAGCGTGGGGTATCCCGTGGCAATGGACTCCACTGGGAACTCTGGCTCGTCGACTCGCTCGGGCGGAACGCACGCCAGCTCACCCGCAACAACTGGAGCAGCCAGGTCGCAACCTGGAGCCCCGACGGGCGGCACCTCGCGTTCTTCGCGAACCCCGACGGCCGCGATCAACTGTTCCGTATCGAGCTGGCGACAAGTGCGGTGACCGCCCTGCATCGCAGCAGTGGTGAGGACCGTGCCCCGTCGTGGTCACCCGATGGTCGAGAGATCGCCTTCACGACGACGCGGTTCGGCGGGAATGACCTGGTGATCCTCGATCTCGCCACGGGCGAGCTGCAGCGCGTCACCGCGGGCCTCGAGGTCATGGCGCAGCCCGGTTGGTCACGCGATGGACAGACCCTGCTCTTCTCGGCGGTGCACCAGGGCGTGCACGAGGTCTTTCGCGTCCACCGCAACGGGAGCGGGTTGACGCGACTCACGACGGGATTCGAGGGGACCCGCTGATCCCGCGCCGCCTCTGTTGAGGAGGCGGGACGGTTTCATCCCGCGAACGGGTTTTCG
>JAEUJL010000016.1 GCA_016794835.1 Gemmatimonadota bacterium
TCGCACGCACGTCGTTCTGGATCTGGGTGCGGATCTCGTCACGTGTCTGCATAACGCCTCACGAGGGAAAGCGCCGCGCCGTGGGCGGCAGGTTGGCCGGCTCGGCAACACCACGCTCGCTGAGCAACTTCGTCGTGAACCGTTGGGCCTCGGCGATGCGCTCGATCTCCACTGCCATCGCGTCGATCGCCTGCTCCATGCGCTCGAGCCGGACATTGCCTTCGAGGCCAACACCGGCCCCGCGTCCCTCAAGTTCCATGCGGCGCTCCTTGTGCTGCAGCACCATGCGAATCACGCTGCCCACCGTGATGAAGAAGGCGATGGGGATCAGGAATTCGGGTCCGTTCATGTACGCACCTCGACGGGGTGGACGGGCAGGTGAAAGCGAATGGTGGTCCCGCCACCTGCCGGTGACAGGGCGACAATGGTGCCGCCGTGAGATTGCACTACCTGCTGCGCGATCGCCAACCCCAGCCCGGTGCCCCCGGGCTTGCGCGTGACGTAGGGCTGGAAGACGTGCGGCAGCAGGGTGGGGTCGATCCCCGGGCCCGAGTCCACCACCTCGGTGACCACCGCCTCGCCCTCTCGTCGGGCCCGGACCGTGATGGTGCCGGCGTTTCCGCAGGCGTCGACCGCGTTCAGGATGATGTTCATGACCGCACGCTGCAGCGCATCGTGCTGGGCGAGGAGCGGCGGGAGGTCGGGCGCAAGCTCCAGGCGAAGTGCCACATGCGACGGCACACACGCCGTGGCGGTTGCGCGGAGCAACTCGGCGACATCGACCGCGGCCGCCGGGCCGCTGGGCAGCGTGCCAAACTGCGAGAAGCTGGTGGCCATGCGCTGCAGGCGCCCCGTTTCCTCCTCCAGCACACGGAGGCTCTCGGCCCCCTCCGGGGAGGTGACGCGTCGGAGGTTCGCGAGCGCGAACTGCATGGGGGTCAGCGGATTCTTGAGTTCGTGCGCCACGCGACGGGCGGTCTCGCGGAACGCCACCAACCGCTCGGCCTCCACCGCGCGTTGGCGCCCCAGCTCGAGTTCGGCGGCCATCTCGCGCATCCCGGTCCGGAGCACCTCGAACTCCGGGGCCCCGCGGGCCCCGGCCTGGGCGGGGAGCGGGGTGCCGGAGCGAATTGTCCGGGTCCAGCCGACCAGCTCATGCACGGGGCGGCTGAGTTGCCGGCTGAGGTGCCCGGCCACCCGAGATGCCGCCAGCCCGACGAGGAGGAGCACAGCGGCGGCCGCCAGGGCGACCACCGGGGCAAAACGCTCCGTGATGAACTCCAGCCGTCGCGCCTGCGTGGCGGCGTCCTCGAGCTCGCGGGCGTGAGCCGCCAGGGCCTGGCGGGCGCCCGGGGTCAGGGAGTCCTGGGCGGCCGCCTCGAGCGCGGTGTTCCCGCTCTCCACGACCCGTTCCCAGGCCGCGCCGGCGGTCACCAGGGGGAGGGCGCGCCACGTGACCGTCGCCCAGGCCACGGTGACCACCGCGGCCGGGATGATCGAGAAGAGGGAGAGGGCGAGCAGGAGTCGCTTCCGGAAGTCGAGCGTCACGAGGGGCCTACGCGGTCGCGGGCGTGTGGTTTCGACACGGAAGATAGGACTGAAGTGACCCCTTTCGCCGCGCAAGTGGTTAGATTGCTTGCCGTTGCCCATCGCGCCCGCATGCTGGGGCGCCAGTTCTCGGTGCGACATCGGTGTCTCCGCGCCCACGCGGGGAGCCGGTGCGCGCGCTGCGGCTGCGGGCAGCAGAGGCGGGCTGGTCTCCCGAACTGGGGGCCCAAGCCGCGTGGCCTCGACCGCGTTGGGTGGCTCTTCCGTGTGCCGCCGCCGAACGCGACAGGAATTCGATCTCCGGCGTCCGCGTGCGGAGAGGGCACACCAACAATTCACGATATGCAATCCCGTTCCAACCGCCCGGCGCCGACGCGCGCCGCAGTGGCTCCCCTCCATCGGGGCCCGCAGGCGCTGCCCCAGCACAGCTACGGCGGACCGGCTGTCCAGCACGCCCCCAACGCCGCGCTCCTCATCGACTTCGACAACGTCACGATGGGGATCCGCTCCGACCTCGCCGGCGAGCTCCGGAACCTCCTCGGGTCCGACATCATCAAGGGCAAGGTCGCCGTCCAGCGCGCCTACGCCGACTGGCGCCGCTACCCGCAGTACATCGTGCCGCTCGCCGAGTCGTCGATCGACATGATCATGGCGCCGGCGTATGGGTCCTCCAAGAAGAACGCGACCGACATCCGCCTCTCGGTGGATGCCATGGAGCTCGTGTTCACCCGCCCGGAGATCGGGACCTACATCCTGCTTTCCGGTGATAGTGACTTTGCCTCGCTGGTCACCAAGCTGAAGGAGTACGGCAAGTACGTGATCGGGGTCGGCATTCGCGAGTCGTCGAGCGACCTCCTCGTCATGAATTGCGACGAGTACTACAGCTACAATGCGCTCGCGGGGCTGGTGAAGTCCGGCGACGAGGAAGTCCGCCGCTGGGACCCGTGGGAGCTGGTGACGGAAGCGATCACGCGCATGCAGAAGAACGGCGACGTGATGCGGTCGGATCGCCTCAAGCAAGTCATGCAGGACCTGGACGCGACCTTCGATGAAAAGAGCGTCGGGTCCGGATACTCGAAGTTCAGCCGCTTCGTCTCGGATGCGGCCGACAAGGGCTTGGTGAAGATCACCAAGCTGGAAAACGGGCAGCTCGAAGTCTCGCCGCCCGATGGGGCGCCGGTGGCTGCGGCATCGACCGAGGCGGCGCGACCCGCGAGTGCACCCGAGGCCGCGCGCGAGGAGCGAGGCGGTCGTCGGCGTCGTGGTCGCGGACGAGATCGTGACCGTGATCGCGAGCGTGGCCCGGTCCCGGCCGCGGCGAGCGCCCCGGCGCCGTCTGCGCCCGCCTCACCGGCACCGGCACGTCCGGCGGCACCGGCCGCCCCCGCTGCGCCCGTTGATCCGATGGGAAGCGAGGGCGAGCGGCTGACACGCGCCGAGGCCTTTGAACTCGCGCGCAACGCCACCGCGGCCCTCGTCAGCGGTGATGATGCGGCGCTCTCCAGTGTCGTGCGTCGCAAGGCGTTCGAGCTCCTCGGCCGGAACTCCGAATCGCTGTCCGAGCGCAACTTCCATCGCATCCTCCGGGATGCGCATGACGCCGAGGTCATCGACCTGCGTCGTCGCGGCGACGACTACGAAGTCTCGCTGCCTGCCAAGGCGGCCAGCGTGGCGGACCAGGTGAAGGCGGCCGAGGCGGCCGCAACGCCGAAGCCCGCGCCGACCTCCGCGCCGACGCCGCGCGGGATGGGCCCCCGCGGATTGCCGCCGCGCGGACGGGCGGGATCCGCCCCGCCGCCAGAGCTCCTGCTGGTTGGCGTGGTCGAAACCAAACCGTCAGCAGCCGCGGCGACCCCCGCACCGTCCGCTCCGCCGGCTCCCGCGGCCAAGGAGAAGAAGCCCGCCGCGAAGAAGGGCAAGGCGGAGAAGAAGCCCAAGGACGAGGCAGCCGCCGCGCCGGCCGAGCCGGCGGCCCGGTCGCGAAAGCCCAAGGCGAAGGCCGCGAAAAAGGCGGGGTGAGCCCGGCGGCATCGGGTCGCGTCCTGGGGGCGGCCTTCTACGCGCGCCCCACGGAAGCGGTCGCCCGGGACTTGCTGGGATGCCTGCTCGAACATCGAACGCCCGCGGGGATGACCCGTGGGCGTATCGTTGAGGTGGAGGCCTACCTCGGGCCGGACGACCCGGCGTGCCACAGTGCCCGGGGATGGAGTGAACGCACGCGACACCTCCATGGGCCGCCGGGGCGCGCGTACGTCTATCGCATCTACGGCCTGCATTGGTGCGTCAACGCCGTGACTCGGGAAGTCGGGCACGGTGCCGCCGTGCTGCTGCGCGCGGTGGAGCCGATCGACGGGCTCGACGTGATGCGCGCGCGGCGTGGGGCGGTCCCGGATCGGCAGCTCGCACGGGGACCGGGCAACCTGTGCCAGGCCTTCGGGATCACCGGCGCGGAGGATGGCATCTCGCTGTCCCGCGGGCCGCTCCGCATCCTCAGGGGGGACCCGGTCGCCGACGCCGACGTGGTGTGGACGCCGCGCATCGGGATCACCCAGGCGGCGGAGTGGCCGCTGCGGGTGCTCGTCCGGGAGTCGCCCTGGGTGAGCGGTCGCCGCGTCCCGCGTTAGGCGATCGTGGCCGCCTCGCGATCGATCAGCGCGGTGAGGTGGCGCAGCAGGGCATCGCGCGAGAACGGCTTCGCGAGCAGGCGCGTCTGCCCATCGAGCTCGAGGCGCTGCACGTCGATGTCGAGGTACCCGGAGATGTAGAGCACGCGGAGCCCGGGACAGCGGGCGCGCAGCTCATGGACGAGGTCGCGACCGCCCATCCCCGGCATGATGACGTCGGTGACCACCGCGGCGATGCCGGCGCAGTCCGTGCCGGCGACGGTCAGCGCGTCGTACGCATCGGCCGCGGCATGCACGATGAAGCCGGCGTCGCGCAACATCCGCTGCGTGAGCGCCCGGACCGCCGGGTCATCCTCCACCAGGAGCACGCGCGCCCCCACGGGGATCATCGTGGCGTCGACCGACGGCGGGGTGTTGCGCTCCACCGGGCGCGCCGGCGTGCGTGAGGTGCGCGGGAAGTACAGGCGGAAGGTCGAGCCGCGCTCCACGGCGGTTTCCACCGTGATCGCCCCCCCGCTCTGGCGGACGATGCCATACACCATGGCAAGGCCGAGGCCGGTGCCCTTGCCGGCGGGCTTGGTCGTGAAGAACGGATCGAAGATCCGCGCGCGCGTGGCCTCATCCATGCCGTGGCCGGTGTCGCGCACGACCAGGGAGACGTAATCGCCCGGGGTGACGCCGAGGCCCGTGGCCGATGCGGCGTCGAGCTGGACGGACCGGGTCTCGATGGTTAGCAGGCCCCCGTTCGGCATCGCGTCGCGCGCGTTGACGGCGAGGTTCATCAACACCTGCTCCAGCTGCCCGGGGTCGGCGCGGACGGTGCCGAGCTCCTCGGAGGGCTGCGTCAGCAACACGATGTCCTCGCCAATCACGCGCCGGAGCATCTTCTCCATGTCCCGGACGAGCGTGCCGAGGTCGATCGGCCGCGCCTGCATCGCCTGCTTGCGCGAGAAGGCCAGGAGCTGCCGGGTCAGCGTGGTGGCCCGCTGGGCGGCGTCCTGGATGTCGCGGAGCTCGGCGACGTGGGGATGCGAGTCCTCGGTGCTCTCCAGGAGGAGGTCGACGTTGCCGCGGATGGCCGTGAGGATGTTGTTGAAGTCGTGGGCCACCCCGCCGGCCAGTCGCCCGATGCTCTCCATCTTTTGGACTTGGAGGAGGTCATCCTCCAGCCGCTTGCGATCCGTGATGTCGAGGAGGAGCCCGTGCCAGGTGATCGCGCCATCTTCCTGCGGCGGATCGGGGACCGCGGTCCCGCGGATCCACTTGCGCGCGCCGCCAGGCAACTCGAGGAGGAATTCCTCCGTCCACCGGGCGGACTGGCGCGCCGAGTCATCCAGGGTGCGCAGGAGCCGCTCGCGATCGGCGGCGGCCACGTGGCTCAGAAGGTCGTCGAAGGTCGGAATCGGGCCCTGGGTCGGCGCATTGAGCAGCTCCCGCATGCCCCCGGAGATGAACGTGAAGGTGCGGGCGCCCCCGGGGACCAGGGTGAATTGATAGACGCATCCCGGGACGGCGTCCGTCAGCCGTCGCAGTCGCTCCTCGGAGGCAGAAAGGGCGTCGGCGGTCGCGGCACGCTCGGTGACGTCGATGGTGGAGAAGACCACACCATTCACCGCCCCCGACGCGTCGCGCAGGGCGGCACCGCTCACGCTGTAGAGCCGCCAGGGACGTCCCCGCACGCGGATCTGCATGTGCCGGTCCCGCACGAGGGCCCCGCGCTCGAGCACCATGTCCGAGGGGCGCCAGCCGCTGGGGTACGGTTCACCCTCCGGGGTCGCGAACTCCAGCCCGAGATTCGCCACGCCCTCCTTGATGAGCGCTTCCCGTGACGTTCCCCAGAGCTCGGCAAACCGCTGGTTGGCGAACAGCACCCGGCGCGAAGGCAGCTCGATCGCGGAGACGGCCGCCTCCGTGGTGGCAAGGATCGCGTCGAGGAGGTCGCGTTCCTCGGACACCCGGTTGAGGAGCTCTCGATAGCGCGACTCGGACTCCTGGAGCTGCCGTTCGTGGTCCGCCAGCTCCCGGCGTTCCCGTCGGGCCCGGGCATCGACGAGGCAGCCAGCGACAAACGACGCAATGGCGACGCTGACCTTGACCAGGTCCACGCTCGAGATCGCCAGGAGGTCGCCCTCCGGCGCGAGGACGAACAGGGTCGTGGCGCCCCAGGTGATCGTCGCGGCGAGCATGGCGGGCCAGAAACCGCCAATCGTCAGCACGGCCAGCACGGTCACGGCGGCCGGGACCATGAACTGGGTGTCGCGGAGCATCGGGGCGGCCCAGACGGACGCACCACCACCGGCGACGCCCAGGAGCACGCCAAGGACCAGCCGCGTCGCGTACCGCTCG
>JAEUJL010000047.1 GCA_016794835.1 Gemmatimonadota bacterium
GAACAGGATCCGGCCGAGCGTGCGGGCATGGGTCGTGGTGGTGCGACCCTGTTCCGCTGACGCGAGGAGTCGCTGGATCTCGGCGCGCAGGTCCACCGCAGACGGAAGGTCGAAGGACCATGCGCCCCGGCGGGTGATGACGAGCGCCACCGACGGGATGCGAAACTCGCCCAGCACGTATTCGACAACCGCCGTGCTGTCATCCGGGAGGCGTTGCTGCACATCGGGGAGGTCGACTGGCGCGGCCTCGGGACGCGACCGGGCGTCCCCCGTGGCCCACGCAGAGGCATCGAGCAGCTGTTCGCGCAGGCGCAGCGCGCGCTGCGACTCCGCCAGGCGGAGGGCCTCGCGCACGCGTCCTCCGGCGGCGAGCAGCCGGACTAACTCGGTGTGGTACGTCAGGCCGCCGCGTTCCGTGGCTGTGGCGAATCGGCGGAGGGCGCTGTCGGCAATGGACGCACGCCAGCGTCGATGTGCATCCTCGGCGACCTGCGCCGCGGCCGAGCCCTCGGCCAGCCGACCGTCACGGACCAGGGCAATCGCCCGCATCGTCTCCACCGCGTGGCGGAAGGCGTACTGCGAGGGGTGAAGGGAGCCCAGCACGGCGTCGAACTCGCGTCGTGCGTCGCTCCATCGTGCGTCGAGGAGGGCGGTCTCGCCCACCATTGTGCGGAGCGATGGCTCAAACCCTTGCATGCCGCGCGCGCGAATCAATGTCTCCAGCGAATCGAGGAAGGCCCGGGCTCGCGGTCGGTCGCCGGCGATGAGGGCATGACGGACCAGGGTGAACAGGGCGTCGCGTTGCGCGGCCACGTCGCCGGCCTGCACGGCCTGGCGCTGGAACTCCAGGGCCAGCGGCCATCCCCGCGCCGTGTCACCGGCGGCGAAGGCCGTGACGGCACGCATGCGGAGCACGGTGCGGAGTCCCTCGGCATCACCGGACAGCCGCATCAGCGAGTCGGCGGTGGCCAGCCACCGGCGGGCGACGCGGGAGTCGTTCAGCGTGGTGCTGGCCGACGCGCGGGACAGGGCCGTCCAGGCGAGCACGTCCACGCTCCGCGACGCCGTGGCGGCCGTCCATGCCTCGGCGAGGTAGCGCTCGCCGCGTTGCACGTTGCCTAACGACACCGCATAGAACCCGGCCCACTGCTGGGCGGCACCAAACGCGACCAGGTCGCCGCTCCGGCGTTGCAGGGCGATCGTCGTGTCCATCGCCCGGCTGACGGAGTCGCTGAGCCCCATGCGGGCGAAGGTCGTGGCGCGCACAAAGTGGCAGGCGGCCTCGAGACGAAGGCTCCGGGCGGCCTGGGCGGCAGCAATGCCGAGTTGGGCCAGGCGTCGCATCGCCGCATAGTCGCCGGTGAGGGAGGCATTGCCGGCGCGCCGGCAGTGCATCGAGGCGGCGAGGTTTGGCCGTCGCGCGGCGCCCAGCGCCTCGACGGTGTCCAGGATGGCGTTCGCGGCCGCCGCGGAGCGGACCCGGCGTCCGATGCCGGCGCGCAGGAGGAGGGCCTCGATCGCCGTCACGGTGTCGCCCGTGGTGCGCGCCTGCGCGTCGACCTGGACCAGGAGCGAGTCGGCCACGTGGTACCGTCCTTCCTGGACCAGGAGGCGGCCCATCCCGAGCCGCGCCAGTTGCGATGTGTGGTCCGCGGGGCCGGCCGCTGCGCGCCTCAGCCAGGCGGCCGCGTCGGCATACTGGTACAGATGAAACGCGGCGGAGCCGCGGGCGAGGCTCGCGAGGCGATCGCTGGATGGCCGACGCTGCCAGGGCGCGAGCCACTGGGCGATCGTGCCGCGCTCGGCGGCCATCGTCGCACCGTCGACGATGGCCCGTGGTTCCGTGGTGGCGACCTGGAGCAGGAGAAGCGCAGCCAGCATGTCCCCAAGATACGGGGGACGCTGGTGCCCGTCAGGGAATGGGCACCGCGGTGAGCGTCGTTGAGCTGCCGGCGTCCCGTCGTCGCAGCTCGGCCATCGCACCGCCGAGGAGCGCGTTGAGGGTGCGCAGGTCCTCCCGGAGTTGTGCGGCCAGGTGCTCCATGGCCCGCTGCTGCGCCACCGTGGGCGGCGTGCTGGAGGCCTGGAGGGAGCCATCCAGGTCCAGGTAGCCGAACTTCGACCCACCAAACCCTGCGCCAAATCGGCGGCCGAGCGAGTCCAGCTGGGTCCCGGTCTCGCGGAGCAGGGTGGCGAGCGAGTCGCGGCGTGGTGTACCGGCCACGGCGTCCTCGATGCGCTTGCGTTCCGCGACCATGGCCTTGTGGAGCTGCACGCCGCGCTCGAACGCGGCGAGGAGGTCGGTGAGGCGTCGTGAGGCCGCGTGGCGTGCGGCGATGGCACCGTCGGCCACGGTGAGGCGATTGTCAGCGAGGACCTCCACGACCTGCGACACCTGTGTCCCCCGCGCGGCGAGGGTCACGGTGTACCGCCCGGGGAGCGCCCAGCTCCCGGTGGGTGCCCCGAACCATCCTTCATCGTCGGCGGTGACCCCGGGGGCCCGTTCGTGATGCAGGTCCCAGTTGGTCCGGTGCAGTCCAGCGGTGGCCGGGACCGTCAGGGTCCGCACGACCGCCCCGGAGGCATCGGCAATGGTCAACCGGGCGACCGTGTCGGCCGGGCCGGTCGGCGCGCCTAACGCGTAGGTGATCAACGCGCCCTCAGCGGGGTTCGGTGCCTGGAAGTTGCGGGCGCCCGGGGTGGGGAGCACGCGGGTGATGAATCGCTGGCGCGCCGGTCGCAGGGGGTAGATCGTCGCGCGCTCGGCGACCGGGGCGCCGGTCGCGAGCATGCCGACGTCATCCAGCACGATGATGCTGCGCCCATGGGTGCCGAGGACCAGGTCGCCGTGCGTGGGGTGGATGGCGAGGTCGTCGATGCGCACGCGGGGGACTCCGCCGGAGACTGCCTGCCACCGGGTCCCGCCGTCGTATGTGACAAACAAGCCGAACTCGGTCCCCACGAACAACACGCTGCGGTTCCGGGGGTGTTCATCCACGACCTTGATGGAGTGGCCGGCGGGCAGGTCGCCCATGATCGGGCGCCAGGTGGCGCCGCCGTCCGTGGTGCGGAAGAGCCAGGGGTTCTGGTCGTCGTCATGGTGGCCGTCGAACGCGACGTACCCGGTGCGGGCATCGTGCGCCGACCACAACACGCGACTCACCCATCGCGCCCCGGGGAGGGCAAAGCGGGAGGTGATGTCGGTCCAGGTGCGCCCGCCGTCGGTGGTCAGCTGAACGTTCCCGTCGTCGGTGCCCACCAGGAGCGTTCCGGCGGTCTTCGGTGACTCGCTGATCGTGGTGATGGTGCCGTAGTCGCTGACGCCGTCATCGCGCGAGAGGGTCGTGGAGTCGCGCACGATCCCCATGATCGGGAGCTTCTTCCAATCCTGCTTGCGGGTGAGGTCTCCCGAGACCTCGTCCCACGACTGTCCGCCATCCCGCGTCCGGAAGAGCTTGTTGCCGCCGTAGTAGATCGTCTTCGGGTCATGCGGCGACCGGAGCATCGGCGAGCTCCAGTTGAAGCGATACTCCTCCTTCGCATCGGTGGGCACCGGGCGAATGCCGCGTTCCTCCCGGGTGCCGAGGTGGACGCGGTAGGCGCGCCCGGACTGCGAGTTGGCGTAGATGTACGCCGGGTCGGCGGGGTCGGTGACGGTATAGAAGCCGTCACCATACGCGATGTTGATGACGTCGCTGTTCATGATGCCGACGCCGTTGTAGGTGCGCACCGGGACGCCCCAGGTGCCGTTGTCCTGCGTGCCGCCGTAGACGTAGTAGGGATCGCGCCCATCCACGTCGATGTCGTAGAACTGGCCGATCGGCAGGTTGTCGACAAAATCCCAGTTGCGGGCGCCGTCGTAGGTGAAGTACAACCCGCCGTCGTTGCCGAGCATCATGTGCTTCCCGTCCGCCGGGTTGAGCCAGAGGGCATGATGGTCCACATGGATGCGGTCGCCCGTCTGCTCCGTCGTGAAGGTCTTTCCGCCATCCACGGAGAGGTGCACGTAGGTGCCGAGGACCCAGACCTTGTCCGGGTGCTGCGGGTCCACGCGCACCTGCGAGTAGTACATCGGTCGCGGGTTCAGGCTGTTCACCTTGCGCCACGTGGCCCCGCGATCGTCGGAGCGAAAGACGCCGCCCTGGCGGCTCTCCACGATCGCGTACACGGTCGACGGCTGGCTCGGCGCGATGGCCACGCCGATGCGCCCGATGTCGCCCTTGGGGAGCCCGTTGGCGAGGCGCTCCCATGAGTCCCCGCCGTCGAGGGAGCGATAGAGCCCGCTCCCCGGTCCGCCGCCCACAAAGCCATGCCCGCGGCGCATGCGCTGGTACATGGCGACGTACAGCGTGCGACCGTCGGGGTCGAGGGCGACGTCGAC
>JAEUJL010000057.1 GCA_016794835.1 Gemmatimonadota bacterium
CCCGAGGTCCACGCCATGTCCCAGGTGGCGACGCACCCCGGCTCCCACGGCGATCCCTTCCACCCGGTTGACCTGCAGCAGGTCGGAAATCCCCCGAGCCGACGGGAGGGTCTGGCGCGCCCGCGCCAGCGCCTGCGCGCGCACCAGGCGTCGCGCTTCCTCCTGGACCTGTCGCACCTCCTCGCCGGTGGCCAGCGCGATGTCCGACGGCAGGGAGTCGACGATGCGCGTCGGTGGAAAGCGGAAGGCCGCGCGTCGCGCGGGGGGGGCCAGCGTGATCTCCGGCCCCGGGGCCAGCGCTTCCGTCCCGCCAGCATTCACGATGTAGTCCCTCACCTCCCACCGCCCCCGGATGATCCCCTTCACCGGGAAGTCCATCCAGCTCCCGCTCCGCCGGATCTCAATCTCCTGCCGCCGGGGCAACCAGTAGCGCCCCTCGATCAGCGAGTTCTCGAGGATCACGGAGACATCTTCCAACAGTTTGTCCTTGAGCGCGGCGCGCGTGAACGAGAAGGCCATGCGCACCACCTGGGCGTCGTCCCGGGCCAGGTACAACGCGCCGACCGCCGCCGCCTGCTGGTCATCGCGCGGGCGCACCTTCACCTCGTACACCTCGAGCGCCCCGCGCCCGGGCAGCTCGAACCGCAGGGAGTCGGCCACCTGGAAGTCGTACGTCGCCAGGCCGGACGCCGAGAGGGGATGGGGCACGTCGCGCACCTCGTCCCCGTCGCCCAGCCGGATGATGTCCGGGAAGTTGTTCTGGATGATCCCCAGGTGATCGCGATGGTACTGGATGTCGGTGGGCAGGACGAGCGTATCCCTCCGGCCCACGATCCACTGCTTGGAATGGTTGGGCGGGCGCCAGTAGACCTCGAGGGCGATCTCGTCGGCCTTGACCACCTTGGGCGGCAGGAGGAACCCCTCGCCCAGCTGGGCCAGGAAGGTGAGGTATCCGTGGGCGGTGGCCCGCGTGTCGACGAGGGTCGAGTCCGCCAGCTGGGAGAGGCGGCGCGCGGTCGCGCGCTCCACCAGGGCCCGCGTCCGGGGGTCATTCCACGCCTGCCCCGCGGCGGGGCGGGCCGCCACGGCTACGAGCAGGACGGCCAGGAGCGCGCGGTGCCACATGGCGGGCAAAGCTAACATATTCCCCAATCATGACGCTTCGCCTGGCCAGCACCGATGGCACGCTCACGTTCGAGCTCCGCCCGGGGCTGACGCTTGTCCTCGGTCGCGCCCTCAGCTGCGACCTGCCGGTCCTCGACCCGACCGTCTCGCGTCGCCACGCGGAACTCGTCGTCGAGCCCACCGGGATCGCGGTGCGTGACCTCGGGTCGTCCAACGGGACCTTTCACGGCGGCGCGCGCATCGACGCCGTCACCCTCGCGGCGGGCGACCGGATCACCTTCGGGAAGGTCTCGTTCGAGCTGCGCAAGAGTGCCGAGCTGCTCATCGACGACACCACGGCCGAGATGCGACGTCGTGCGGCGCGCGCCGGCACGACGATCATCCGCCAGGTGCCGGTCCCCGACGCCGACCAGGCGCTGGAGCAGGCGCTCATGGCGACCGGGGCACAGCCCGCGGTCGACGACGGCAGCCCCGCGTCCGCGGTGTACCAGCGGGACCGCCAGAAGCTCCTGCTCCTCGTCGAGATCTCCAAGGCGCTGACGCGCACCGCGTCGGTCGAGCAGCTGCTGGAGCGGATGCTGCATTTCACCTTTCGTCTGCTGGATGTCGACTATGTCGCCGTCTGGTTGTACGACGAAGCGGGCACGCTCGTTCCCCGCCTGGCCCGCACGCGGGACGGGGCCGACGCCCCGCGCACCATCAGCCCCGCGATGGTGAAGACGGTTGTCGAGCAGCAGGTCGCCATCGTCTCGGATGCCGAAGGGAGCGCCCCGGGGGCAAACATCCGGAGCGCGGGGTGCGCGCCGCTGGTGGCCTCCGAGGGACGCGTGCTTGGCGTGCTCTATGTCGATGGCGCGCGCCCCGGCATTCGCGTGTCGGACGAGGACCTCGACTTCCTCGTCGCCTATGCGGGGATCGGCGCCGTGGCGCTGGACAACATCCGCAATAGCGAACGCATCCGGCAGCAGGCGCGCGTCCGGGAGAACTTCGAGCGCTTCTTCACCCCGCACATGGCCGAGCGTATCGCGGCGGCGCCGGAGGCCCTCGGACTCGGCGGGGAGCGACGCGAAGTGGCCGTGCTGTTTGCCGACATCCGCGGGTTCACCGAGATCGCCGCCTCGCTCGCGCCCGACGCGACGGCCGCGCTGCTCACCGACTTCTTCACCGAGATGGTGGAGGTCGTGTTTGCCCACGGCGGCACCCTCGACAAGTTCATCGGGGATCGCGTCATGGCCCAATGGGGCGCGCCGATCCACTCCGGCGATGATGCCGACCGCGCGCTGGAGGCCGCGCTCGACATGCTTCGCGCGGTGGAGCGACTCAATGCCGTGCGGGCCGGCGCGGGACGTCCGGCGATCCAAGTGGGGATCGGGATCAACTACGGCGAGGCGTTCGCCGGGTACACCGGCTCCGAACGCCGCCTCGAGTACACCGTGATCGGCGACAGCGTGAATACGGCGAGCCGGCTGTGCGACTGGGCGGAGGGCGGCGAGGTCCTGCTCTCCGACGCGTTGCGCGACGCCTTCACGCGGCCCCACCAAGTGATGGCCCGCGAGCCCCTGGTCCTGCGCGGCAAGCCGGATCCGATCGCGGTGTTTCGCGCCGTGCCGCCGCGATGATCCTGCGCCTCCCCCGCGGCTACCAGCGACTCACCGGCATTTCTCCGTTGGCTGTTGCGCACGACAGCGTGGCGCCAGCCGTGCGCGAGATCCTCGCACATGGCACCCTGTTCGAGTGGGCACGGGACCACCGCGAGCGCTGGGAGTACCGCGGGCGTGGACCCGTGTATTCCGCGCCGCTGCCAGGCGGACCGCGCGTCGTGGTGCGCCATGCGCGGCGCGGCGGGCTGCTTGCCCCAATCTTGCGCGACCTGTACCTCCCCCCCACGCCCGCGCCGGCCGAGCTGCTGATCTCGGCGATCCTCACACAGGTGGGGGTGCCCACCCCGCCCCTCCTGGGGTTCGCGACCTACCGCGCCGCCGGCCTGCTCCGTCGCGCCGACGTGATCACGGTGGAAGTGGATGGACGCGACCTGGCCGCGACGCTGTCCGACGCGGATCCCCCGACTCGCCGCGCCCTCGCCCTGACGGTCGCGACCCTCATTGGTGCGTTGACCGATGCCGGGGCCTGGCACCAGGACCTCAACGCGAAAAACATCCTGATCACCCAGCGCGCCGATGGGTCGCGGCTGGCGGTGGTGCTCGACGTGGACCGCGTGCGATTCACGCCGGGCGGCGACCCGCACGTGCGGGATGCCAACCTCGACCGGTTGCGCCGGTCCATCGAGAAGGCCCGTGCCGCCGGGGCTGTCACCTTCAGTGCCGACGACTGGGACGCACTCCGCACGCGCGTCCTCGCCGACGAGGAGACGCGCCGCGCGGAGCGCGAGGCGCACCCGGTGGACATCCTCGCATGACGATCCAGGCCGGGCTCGACCACGTCGGCATCGTCATGATGAGCGCGGTGGGCGACGCCGTGCATGTCCTCCCCGTCCTGCATGCCCTCAAGCGGCACCGGCCCGGGGCGCTCGTGTCGTGGATCCTGCAACCGGGCCCGGCCACCCTCGTGCGCGGCCACCCGCTCGTCGACGACATCATTGAGTTCGACCGGTCGCGGGGCTGGCGCGCCTTTCGCGACGTGCGTCGGGCGTTGCACGAGCGTCCCGTCATGGACCTCGTGCTGGGCCTCCAGGTCTACTTCAAGGCGGGGATCGTCACCGCGTTCACGCGCGCCCCGGTGAAGCTCGGCTTCGACCGCGCGCGGGCGCGCGATGCGAACTGGCTGTTCACCACCCATCGCATCCCCGCGCACCCGGTCGGGCAGCACGTGCAGGACCAGTACTTCGAGTTCCTCCACGCGTTAGGCATCGCCACCGAGCCGCCGACCTGGAACCTCGGGCCGTGGGACCACGAGCGCGCCTGGCAGCAGGAGTTCGTGGCCTCCGTCGGCCGACCCTATGCCGCG
>JAEUJL010000068.1 GCA_016794835.1 Gemmatimonadota bacterium
TCCCGTGGCTCGATGCGCTGCTCTCCACGACCTCGTTGTGCGCCCAGTTCCTCATGACCCGCAAGGTGCTGGAGAACTGGATCGTCTGGATCCTGCTCGATCTCGTCTACGTCCCGATGTTCCTGTCGCGCGGCATGGTCACGACGGCGGCGTTGTATGCGATCTTCCTCATCCTGGCCGTCCTGGGCTGGCGGAGCTGGCGGGCGTCGTGGCATTCTCCCGCGGCCCCCCAACCATCCTGAGCATGGCGCGTCACCGTACCCTGGCCCGATTGCGGGACATTCCCAACGTGGGGCCCGCCACCGAGAAGGACTTCCACCAACTCGGGATCACCACCCCCGCGCAGCTTATCGGTCGTGATCCGTACCGCATGTACGACGACTTGTGCGCGCGGACGGGGGTCGTGCACGATCCCTGTGTGTACGATGTCCTCATCAGCGCCGTGCGCTACATGGAGGGCGCCCCGGCCCGCCCCTGGTGGCACTACACTGCGGAGCGCAAGCGGACCCTCGCCCGTCTCGCGTGAAGCGCATCGTCGTGACCGGCTCCGAGTGCACGGGCAAGTCCACGCTCGCGCGGCAACTCGCTGCCTGGCTCAAGGTCCCGTCACTCCCCGAGGCCGCACGCGCCGTGGCCGAAGCGCTGCCGCGCCCCCTGACGGCGGACGATGTCGGGACGATCGCCAGCCGCCACATGGCGCAGGAGGACACGCTGGTGCAGCGGGCGCGACCGGCCCTCGTGGTGCTGGACACCGACCTCGTGAGCACGGTGGTCTACGCGCACCACTACTACGGCGCATGCGACGCGTGGATCACCGAGGAGGCGGTGGCACGACGCGCGGACCTCTACCTGTGGTGCGCGCCCGACCTGCCCTGGCAAGCTGATGGCGTGCGGGACCGCCCGGCCGCCCGCGCCGAGCTGCATTCCGCGTTTGGTGAGCGGCTGCACGCGATGGGCGCGCGGGTGCTGCCGGTGGACGGCGTGGGGCCGCTCCGCCTGCAGCGCGCCATGGCGGCGGTGCGCGGCTGGCGGGCGGCAGTACCCGTTTAGGCGCCGGGCGTGTCGGTCGGTGGGGGCGCCGGCGCCACGGGATCGGCGGGCGCCGGCAGCGGATCGATCGGCGCCGGCAGCGAGACAGGGCGCGTGATCCGGTAGCTCCACGCCACCCCGAGCAGGAACGCCCCGGTCAGCAGGTACGACGCCACCCGCCACCCGATCGCCAGGCTCGTCGCCTGCGTCAGCGCCGTGAGCGCGGCAAACAACGAGAGCCCGAGCCCCACCTGGCGCAGCATCGGCAGCCCGCGCGCCCGCCCGATGAAGATCGAGCCGACGCCACTGACGGCATACCACGCCACCAAAAGGAACCCGCTGACGTCCGGTGAGACGGCCCGCGCGAGCTCCTGGCGCACCCAGAAGAACGCGACCACCCAGCCGGCGACACGGATCGCGCTGCGGGGGAGATCCTCGGCGAGCACGCTCCCCGGTCGCACCGAGCGCGCCGTGTGCCACGACAGCAGCACCCACGCCGCACTGAGCGCGGCCGCCGCCACCGAGGCCTGCGTGAGGAACGGGGTATACGCATATCGCTCACGCCCCTGCAGCATCTGGAACACCTCCGCGGTGGCCGCGGCCATCCACAGGGCGCCGGCCAGCCCGATCCCCGGCTCCTTCCACCGTTGCGTGACGAGGGCGCTGGCCACGCCAAAGACCGCGATCCCGATGCACAACACCAGTTGCTGACCGTCGGCCGCCAGGGGAATGGCCAGCCCCAGCTGGATCGTGGCCGTGAACGCCCAGGTCCCGCGTTCGCCGCCGAGGTCCTTCCAGGCCGCCCACGCCGACAACCCCGCGAACGCCACGGCGATCAGCGCCCCCCATCCGCTGGTCACGTCGGCCAGGGTGCCTAACGCGAGCGCCGTCGCCCCCAGCGGCAGCACCAGGGCGCCCAGCACGGTCCCACGCACGCCGCGGCGCTCCCGGTCGCCGGCCGCCATTGCCGCGAGTGCCAGGCCCACGGCAAACACCAGTTGCGGGTCGTCGTTGGCCGGGCTGTCCGCCACCGCCACCAGCACGACCAGCGCGGCGAGCAACGCCGGCCACACCACGGCGGCCCGCTTCTTTCCATCCAGCAGCACGATCGACAAGGCCCCGAGCCCCAGGGCAAAGGCGCCCGGTGCATTCACCACGGCCCATCGCATGCTGCCGTCCACCATGGTCTCCCCCACGGCGGCATACCACACGATCGCCGCC
>JAEUJL010000077.1 GCA_016794835.1 Gemmatimonadota bacterium
GCCGGCATCTGGGGCCCCAAGGTGATGATCATCAACGAGTTCGCCGGCTCGGGTGGTGACCTGATGCCGTACATGTTTGCCCGGCGCAAGATCGGTCCGCTGGTCGGCACGCGCACCTGGGGTGGTCTCGTGGCCACCTCGGACCAACCGCCGTTCGTGGATGGCGGATCGCTCGTCGCTCCCCGGCTTGGCTTCTTTGATCGCGATGGCAAGTGGGCGATCGAGAACGTGGGCACCCCGCCGGATATCGAGGTGGAGAACTTCCCGCGGGAAGTCATCGCCGGACGCGACCCGCAACTGGAGCGCGCGGTGCAGGAAGCGCTCCGATTGCTGGAGACCAGGGCCGTGCAGCTCAAGGCCGAGCCCGCGGGCCCCACCTGGGGCAAGCGACCGTAACCGGAGCACCGTCACCCCCGCGCGCTGCGGGGGTGACGCCCGGTCGCACCGACATCGTCAGGCGGCCACAGGTCGTTTGACCCGCGACCAGCGCGGCGAGCCACGGTATCATTCGCCCATGGCTCGCATCGTCATCTTCTGCTGGGGCTCGCACGGCGACGTCGACCCCGCCCTCGGACTCGCCACCGGGCTTCGCGCGCGCGGTCACTCGGTCGGCATCGCCACCCTCGACTACTTCCGACCCGTCGTCGAGCAGTCGGGTTGCGACTTCTTCCCGCTGCGCCCTCATGCGGATCCGTCGGATACGGCGACCGTCCACCGCATCATGGATGCGAAACGCGGCCCGGAGAACCTCCTCACGGAGATCGTCTTCCCGGCGGTGCGCGACCAGTATGCCGACGTGCAGGTGGCCGCCGCGGGGGCCGACCTCCTGGTCAGTCACCCGCTCTCGATTGCGGTGCCGATCTTCGCGGAACAGCACCGGGTGCCGTGGGCCAACATGGTGCTCGCGCCCACGTCGTTCTTCTCCCCCACCGACATGCCGGTCCTTCCGCCCGCCCCATGGCTGAAGCACCTCGAGGTCCTCGGCGGCTGGCTGCCGCGCCTCCTGGTCGCCGGGGGCAAGGCCACGACGCACCGCTGGGCGCATGCGGTCACCGCCTTCCGTCGTGAGCTGGGCCTGGGCGACGGCCTGGTTCCCCTGTTCGACGGACAGCATTCGCCCCACCTGGTCCTCGCCCTCTACTCGCGCGTGTTAGGTGAGCCACAGCCGGACTGGCCCAAACACGCGGTCATCACGGGGTACATGTTTCACGATGCAGTGCATGGCGCCGCCCTGCCCGACGAGGTGATCGAGTTCCTCGATGCCGGGACGGCGCCGATCGTCTTCACCCTGGGCTCATCGGCGGTGCTGTCGCCGGGAGCGTTCTGGAAGGAAAGCACCACCGCCGTTCGCTCCATGGGCGCACGCGCGATCTTCCTGGTCGGTCCCGGAAACGCGGCCGCGATGCGCTCATCGCTCCCACCATCCATCCTCGCGATCGAGCGCGCGCCGCACTCGCTGCTCTTTCCTCGCGCCGCGGCGATCGTGCAGCAGTGCGGGGCGGGCACGATGGGGCAGGCGCTCCGCAGTGGCCGCCCGACGCTCGCCGTTCCCTTCGCCCACGACCAGCCGGACAACGCCTTCCGTGCCGCACGGCTCGGCGTGGCCCGCATCCTCCCCGCAGGCAAGTACCGGGCGGAGACGGCCGCACGTGAGCTGCGACACCTCACCTCGGACCGGCGCTACAGCGATGCTGCCGGTGCCGTGGCGCAGCGCGTGCGGAGTGAGCGCGGCATCGAGGCGGCGTGCGACGCCATCGACGCGGCGTTCCCCTCGCTGGCCAGTGGTCCCGCCGGGCGGCTGAGCTAGAACGGCGTCCCTGCCGCCAGCGCTCGGAACGCCCGGGCTCCTGCCGCACCTCCGCAGGACGCGCGGTGGCTCCCTAGAACGGCCGCACGCGGAACCCGAACTGGAACACCTCTGCCGCCGGGCCAAGCCGCGCTTCAACGAAGGGTGCCACGCGACCGAACGACCACGCCGCCCCCGCACCGAGGGCGAGCGCCGCGTGATCGCGGCCAATCGGCGACTGGCTGGTGAAGTCCTGTCGTGGCGCACACGACCCGCCAGCGACACAGCTGAAGTTGGTGCGCTCGGTGTCCACCATGCGATGTACACCCATCCCGAGCAGCGCATACGGCTGGAACCGACGGCCCTCGCGGAACTCCCAGTTCAAGGTCAACAGCACGGCGCGCTCCGAACGATCGGTGCTGGA
>JAEUJL010000083.1 GCA_016794835.1 Gemmatimonadota bacterium
CTCTCGCCGCACCAAGAACAACCCGGTGTTGATCGGCGAGCCCGGCGTGGGCAAGACCGCGATCGCGGAAGGCCTGGCGCAGCGCATCGTCAATGGCGACGTCCCGGAGGGGCTCAAGAACAAGCGCCTGATCGCCCTCGACCTCGGGGCCCTGATTGCCGGCGCCAAGTTCCGCGGCGAGTTCGAGGAACGCCTCAAGGCGGTGCTCAAGGAAATCACCGACGCGCAGGGGCTGTTCGTCGTGTTCATCGATGAGATGCACACACTCGTTGGGGCCGGCAAGGCCGAGGGCTCGATGGACGCCGGCAACATGCTCAAGCCCATGCTCGCCCGCGGGGAGCTGCGCGTCGTGGGGGCCACGACGCTCGACGAGTACCGCAAGCACGTGGAGAAGGACCCGGCCCTCGAGCGCCGGTTCCAGCCGGTCTTCGTCGGGGAGCCGACGGTGGAGAGCTCCATCGCCATCCTGCGGGGGCTCAAGGAGCGGTACGAGGCGCACCACGGCGTGCGCATCACCGACGGGGCGATCGTGGCGGCGGCCACACTCTCCAATCGCTACATCGGCGACCGGTTCCTGCCCGACAAGGCCATCGACCTGGTCGACGAGGCCGCGTCGCGCCTGCGCATCGAGATCGACTCCATGCCGCAGGAAATCGACGAGGTCGAGCGGCGCATCGTGCAGTTGGAGATCGAGCGCCAGGCCCTGGTGAAGGAAACGGATCCCCAGGCCGTCGAGCGGCGCCAGGGCGTCGAGCGCGAACTGGCCGAGGAACGCGAGAAGAGCGGGGGGATGAAGGCGCAGTGGCAGCGCGAGAAGGAAACCCTCGGCGCCGTCGGCACCATCAAGCAGCAGATCGAGGATGCCCGGGTGCAGGCCGAGCAGGCCACGCGCGCGGGTGACCTGGGACGTGCCGCGGAGATCCAGTACGGGACCATCCCGCAGCTGGAGGCGAAGCTCGCGGCCAGCGAAGGGCAGTTGGCCTCCCGGCAGGATGGAGGCACGCGGTTCCTCAAGGAGGAGGTGACCGCGGACGACATCGCCGAGGTGGTGTCCCGATGGACCGGGATCCCCGTGACGCGGATGATGGAGAGCGAGCGGGAACGCCTGGCGAAGCTCGAGGATGAGCTGGCGAAGCGGGTGGTGGGGCAGCGCGAGGCGGTGGAGGCGGTGTCCAACGCGGTGCGCCGCTCGCGGGCGGGGCTGCAGGATCCGCATCGCCCGATCGGCTCGTTCATCTTCCTCGGGCCCACGGGGGTCGGCAAGACCGAGACCGCGCGCGCCCTCGCCGAATTCCTGTTCGACGACGAACAGGCCATGGTGCGCATCGACATGTCGGAGTACATGGAGAAGCATGCCGTGGCGCGACTCATCGGGGCGCCACCGGGATACGTGGGCTACGAGGAGGGCGGGCAGCTGACCGAGGCGGTGCGTCGGCGCCCGTACCAAGTGGTACTCTTCGACGAGGTCGAGAAGGCGCACCCCGATGTCTTCAACATCCTGCTGCAGATCCTGGACGACGGGCGCCTGACCGACTCCCAGGGGCGCACGGTCGACTTCCGCAACGTGGTCATCATCATGACCTCCAACCTGGGCTCGTCCTTCATCCTCGAACATGCAGCCAGT
>JAEUJL010000557.1 GCA_016794835.1 Gemmatimonadota bacterium
CATCCTCATCGAGGTAGCCGTCGGTCAGGCCGGCGTGATCCTCGAGCATCCCCAGGGTGCCGTACGCGCCGATCTCGCGCTCGAGATCCCCGGCGTAGCCCCACGGGTGGCTGATCGGGAGAACCGGCGCCCGCGGATCGATGTTGATAGGGCTGATGTAGATGAGGGGGTCGTCGCCCAATCGTGACGCAAAGACGCGAACGACTCCGGCCACCGAGCCACGCCAGGGCAGCTTGAGCGCCACGCGAAGCCACGGACTCCACTCCTGTTGTCGCATCTCCGCCACAGCACTGCCGACTTCGAGAGTCGCTGTGCCGCCGTCCGGCCGCACCCGCAAGGTCATATCGACCGACCCACTCCCGAGCGGCGTGCGCGTCACCAGCTTGCCGTGATAGCGATCACCCTGCCGCGCCAGCGTGACCTGCACCGCTTCCCCATCCCCTGCTCCCGCCAGCGAGAGGACCGTCGCGCGGCCGATGTTCCCGCCGATGTCCGGCACGCCGACCCCAGCCAACAGCCGCCCGCGGAAGGGATGAGGCGGGAAGGTCGCCGGGCAGCGGAGGACCGTTGCAGGCACACCGCGTTCAGCCAGTTGCTCCCAGAACGTGCGGCCACCGCGGAGGTTGATCGCCTCGACGGGGAGCATCGGATTTCGCTGGGCCAGCTTGAAGAGGGAGAGGTCTGGCCGGTAGGTGGCGGGGTCGCGGCGCAGGAAGTCGTAGATGCCGTGGCCGCCGGCGTTGAGCCCGGTCGCAAAGGTTGACCACGCCGTGGGTGTCTGCGCGGGAAGGGTGGTCCCCAGGTCGCAGAAGGTGCCGCGCGAGGCCATGGCCGCCATGTGGGGCAGGCGGCCACGCGCGATGAACTCGCGCACCAGGGACGGGTCCAGCCCGTCCAGGCCGACGATGACCACCCGCTTGTACCTCGCGACACTCCCTTGCGACATACGGCCAACTCTAATGACAGGCCGTTCACCGGGGTGGCTGGCGGTGCCATCGACTCACGGTTGGAGGGCGCCAATGGAACGGGCATTGCTAGGGAGGAGGTCACCTCGTTGGATCTCCCCTCGAAAAAGGCGCACGGGTCGCGAGACCCGCTGCCGCAAGCCCTCGACCTCCCTGAGGTCACCAGGCCACCGAAAGGGGTGTCGTTCCTCTTCTTCACCTGGAGACACACCACCTCATGCCTACGACCACGCTCCTGCATCGCGCTGGCGCCCTGGCGTTGCTCACGGCCCTCGCTGCGTGCACGGAATCCCCCACCTCGGTCCGAATCCCTGAGCTGGATGCGAACTTCGGCCGGGTCCCGGTCAATCCGTCACCGTCGCTCGGCCTCGCCGACATCGAGTTCTTCGAGGTCTGCAAGCAGTACGTCGGGATCGTTGGCCCTGCCGTGACGATTGACGTGCATGTCGACCGCCCGAGCCTGCCGACGGACACCACCTTCCAGGTGACGCTGGCGAACGGGCAGTGCCGCGACATCTGGCTCCACGGCGGCGCCGCCGAAGTGGTGACGGTCACCGAGCAGCCGGTCGCGGGATACACCACGTCGTTTGTCAAGGAAGTCAAGACGCGCACGACCTACACGGTCGACCCCGTGGCGAGCGGCAACGTGGCCGGCGGCAACGTGAGCGGGAATCCGGGCGAAGGGACCCTGGTCCGCTTCATCAATACCGAGATCCCGCCGAGCGGAGAGCTGGGCAACTTCGTCTGGGTCGACCTGAACAACAACGGACGCCAGGATTCCGGTGAGCCGGGGATCCCCGGGGTGACGGTCACGCTCTCCGGGGCGGCGTCCGCCACCACGACGACCGATGCCAACGGGTTCTACCTCTTCTCGGGGCTCTACGCGGGCGACTACACGGTCACCGTCGGCGCCGGAATCCCGGCTGGCTACACCCCGACGACCTCCAACGTCGGAACGCCGGATCTCGACAGCAACGGCAGCCCGGCGAACGTGAACCTGCCGACCAACTCCAGCAGCGACCTCACGATCGATTTTGGCTACGTCGCGCCCCCGCCGCCGAGCGGCTGCACGTACACGCAGGGCTACTGGAAGACGCACTCCCTCGCCGGTCCGGCCCCGTATGACGCCGGCTGGCAGAAGGTCGGTCCGCTCGAGCACAACACCCCGTTCTACAGCTCGGGCAAGACGTGGCTCGGTCTCTGGAACACCCCGCCCAAGAAGGGGAACGTCTACATCCAGCTCGCGCACCAGTACATGGCGGCCAAGCTCAACGTGCTGAACGGCGCCGGCGCCCCGGCGAACGTCCTCTCCGCGATCACCACCGCCGAGACCTACTTCTCGACGGGTACGGGGAACATCACCGGGTTGGCGTCGCTGCTGGATGACTACAACAACGGCCTGATCGGCCCGGGACACTGCTCCTGAGGACCTGAAACCAGGGAAAGGGGCCCGCATCCGCGGGCCCCTTTTTCTTTGCGGGCGGGTTGGCCACCGAAGACGAAAAAAGGGCCCCGCGAGGGGCCCCGAAACCCGGCAAGGTGATCGCCGTCTACCGCTTGCCGAACATCCCGCTGATACGGGAGAACACGAACTGGACGGCGGCGACCACGCGACGCCAGAACATCAGGAGGAAGCCCACCACCGCGGCAAACGCGGAGGCGAGGGGCATGAGGGCGTCGGGACCGATATACATGGTAGTTCGCTGGCTCCGTTCGGGACCTGGGTTCTGGTGACTAGCTTACGCCGGCCACCCCATAAACGTCTATGTGGCGAT
>JAEUJL010000143.1 GCA_016794835.1 Gemmatimonadota bacterium
GGTGGCCCCACCGGCGCGCACACCAACGGTTTCAAGGCCAACTGGGGATCGCCGGGCCAGTACTATGCCGGCCAGGGCTGGGCCGTGCTGTATCCCAACCCGCGTGGCTCCACCGGCTACGGCGAGAAGTTCATGCGCGGCAACATCAAGGACTGGGGAGCGGGCGACTATCGCGACATCATGACCGGCGTGGATGAGCTGGTTCGCCGTGGCATCGCGGATTCGACGCGACTCGCGGTCACCGGGTGGAGCTACGGCGGCTTCATGACCGGCTGGGTCGTCTCGCAAACCGGGCGCTTCAAGGCCGCGATGATGGGCGCCGGCCTCTCCAACATGGAGAGCATGTACGGCACCACCGACATCCCGGGCTACATCGGCACGTTCTATGATGGCATGCCGCAGCTCGATGGCACGATCAACAACAAGTCCCTCGAGTTTTATCGCTCCCGGAGCGCGGTGCAATACGCCAGCAAGGTCACGACGCCGCTGCTCATGCTGCACGGATCGAACGACGAGCGCGTCCCGATCGGGCAGCCCATGGAGTACTTCCGCCACCTCAAGGACCGCGGCAAGACCACCGAGTTGGTCTTCTACCCGCGCGAAGGCCATGGCCTCGGCGAGTACTACCACCAGATCGACAAGATCCGCCGCGAGCACGAGTGGCTCACGCGCTTCACGTTGAGGAACGCCGTCCAGTAGGGAGACACCACCCGCTGCGGCGTGGGCGCGGGAACACCCCGCACGCACGTCCGCAGCGGGCGCCGACCCCGGATCGCGCAGCCCGCCTCCCTCCCTCCCTGATCACGTCTTCGCCCCGTGGCTCCTCGCTCCTGGCTTTGCACCTGGTGCGGCTCCGAAACCTCGCTCCCCGAACGCCCCGGGAGCAGCTGGATCGCCGCCGCCCTGTTGGTTCCCTTCGTGATTCCCGGTGTCGTGTACCAGGCCTGGCGCCTGACGTCCAAGCGCCTGCGCTGCCCGATCTGCGGGCAGTCGCAGCTCATCCCGGGCGACTCGCCGCTCGCACGCACGTGGCGACATGCGGGGTGGATTCCCGGGCAGTCCCTGCCCACGGGACAAACCGACCCGCGCATCGAACGCATCGAACACGCGATCGATGCCATCGCGGCGGAAGTCGAACGCGTCGGCCGCGCCCAGCGCGACGGGGGACAACGGCTCCCACCCGGCTGAGCACGAGGGACATGCCAGCATTGGCCCCCGCCAATGCCGTGCGGCGCCAGGACACTCCGCCGCACGGCGGATCGGCGCGCTCGACGCCGGTCGAGCGTTGCCCCGTTGCGGTGGCCGCCGTCCCGCATGATCCTTCGCGCGTCCCCTCTCAAGGATTCGGGATGCCCGTTACCCCTCGCGTGCGCACCCTGGCCGGCATCGCCTCGATCGTGGTGGGCGTCGCGCCGCTGACCGCGCAGCCGCACAGCGCCGTGCCGACGTTCACGAAGGACGTCGCACCCATCCTCTACAAGAACTGCACGGTCTGTCACCGCAAGGGCGGGATGGGCCCGATGCCGTTGACCACGTACGACGACGCCAAGCGGTCGGCCGGCGAGATGCGCGACGCCGTGGGCACCGGCTTCATGCCCCCATGGCACGCCGACGCGCCCCACGGAACGTTCAGCAACGACCGCCGGCTTTCCGCTGCCGACAAGCAGGTCATCGCCGCCTGGGTCGATGCCGGGACGCCGGAGGGAAATCCCGCGGACCTGCCGCCCGCCCCGGTCTATCCCTCGTCCTGGCAACTCGGGACCCCGGACGTGATCCTCAAGATGCCGGTGCCGTTCGAGGTCCCGGCCAAGGGCACGATCGACTACCAGTACATCGAGATCCCGACGAACTTCACGGAGGACAAGTGGGTCCAGGCGATCGAGATGTTGCCCGGCGCCCGTGAGGTCGTGCACCACGTCATCGTCTACGCGCGCCCGCCCGCGCCGGCCCCCGGGACCACGCCACCGGCCAGTGC
>JAEUJL010000192.1 GCA_016794835.1 Gemmatimonadota bacterium
CGCACGCTGTGCACCCCTTGTCGCGCGAGCGAGGTCCAGTTCCGGATGGCCACGTTGGTGTAGACCAGGGGCACCTTCACCTGGTACTTCATCGCCTGCTGCTGCGCCGGCGGGATCTCCGGGCAGAGGTGGGGAATGATCCCGTGCCAGCAGGCCAGGACGCAGGCACCCGCCGTCACCCGCGCCGCCCGGCCGTCGCGCACGTAGGTGACCTCGACGTCGCCGGCATGGTTGGGTCGCAGGTTGCGGACGCGCACCGCCGTGGAGCGCAGCCGGATCCGCACGGCATTCCGTGCGTTGTCCAGCGCCGCGTATCGCGCCCGCGCGAGGACGATGTCGTCCATCGTGCGGCCGTCGAGCACCCCCGGCACCAGCCGCCGGACCAGGAGCCGTGCGATGCTCGCGTTCCCGTCCGGGAAGTGGAAGATGTACGGCTCCTCCTCGCCCCCCGCGGCCGAAAGCCCCTGGCCGGGACCGGCCGACTCCCCAAGGCCAAGCCCGGCAAACCCGGCGAATCCCAACCCGCGACAGTCGCCGGCCGGCACGGCATCGATCCCCACGCCATAGAGGTCATGGGTGCTGTCCTGCAGCATCGCGGCGACCTCCGCACTGACCCGGACATGCTGCAGCAACCAGTCCTTGTAGCTCGTCTTCGCCAGGAGCTGGAGCTTGGCCTCGCGGGAGCGTCCCGCGAGGTAGTCCTTGCGTTCCGCGTGGAGCCGTCGCAGGTCGCGCCGCCCCTGGGCACTGAGCGGCACCTTCGCCAGGAACGCGGGATCGCCGTCGCCCCGCGGCCGGGGCACCAGCACGTCGCGCCCAAACGATTCCTTGCCGAAGAACACGCCGGGCGTGAGCTTCTGCCGGGTGAAGTACGTGCGGTCGTAGTGCCGGTAGAACGCCTGCGTGTCGATGGCCAGCGCCTGGAGCAGCGCCTTCGCCTCCGGTGAATAGCCGGCGGGGCCATCAATCGACTGCGTCCCGCCATACCCCAGCAGCAACCGCCCGTCGACGGTGAACTCATTGCGCCGCGCGTGCCCGCCAAAGTCATCGTGGTTGTCGAGGACCAGGATCCGCGCATTCGGGCCGGCCTGCTCGCGAAAGTAGTGCGCCGCGCTCAGGCCCGAGATCCCTGCCCCGACCACCACCAGGTCGTACCGCCCATCCACCGGCGTTGCCCGCCCGAACGCGTCCGCACCCACCCCGTCGCGCAGGCGATGCGCCGCCTCGAAGGCCCCGTCGTGGCTGCCGCGCAACCCGGTCCGCGCTGGCGGATAGTCCTCCGCGGCCTGCCCCAGCAACCCGGCCCGCAGCAGCTCCGGCGGCGTCAGGGCGCCTAACGATCCAAGCCCGATCGCCACGCCGTTCAGGAAGTCCCGTCGCGTGATCCCCTGGTCCCGCCCCGGCTTCCGCCCGTCACCCGCGTTCCCCATATCGCCTCCGCGCTCGTCGCGCTGCTGTCCTGGCTCGCATTCCCGGTGCAACCCACGCCGCCCCCTCCACCTGCACAGCGCCTGTGGTCAGGGCAGGCGACCGTACTTCCGCATGGCGGCGAGCAGGCGATCCTGCGGCAGGGCATAGAGGCGCAGGTCGTTGGCGCCCGTCATCGTCTCGGCGGCCAGCAGGGCATTGGTGATCGCCGCCTCCGTCGCCCACGCCGTCAGCTGGAACAGCGGGGAGATGATCGCGTTGCTCAACATCTTCACGCTCGCCGAATCGGGGGTCATCGCGGTCCGCGGATTCGCCGTGGAGAACGCCACGAAGATGTCACCGGACCCGTTCCCCCCAAACCCACCCTGCCGGCCGAGGCCCACGGCAACCCGCTTGACGACGCGCTGGAGCTGGTGCGGCATCAGCGGCGCATCCGTCGCCACGACCACGATGATCGACCCCTGCTCGCGATCGGGATCGCTCCCGGCATCGTTCCCCCCAGTCGCCCCGCACTTGGGCACCCCGCGCATCTCCGCCGGCACGGCGCCGGGGCCGGCATGGCAGGATTGGAGGTCGGTGATTTCCTCCCCCACCGGGACCCCCGCAATGCGCAGGTCGCGCCGATTCCCATAGTTGCACTGCACCAGCACCCCGACGGTGTACCCGCCCTGGCTCGCCGGCAACACACGCGACGCCGTCCCGATCCCGCCCTTGAATCCGTGACAGCGCATTCCCGTCCCGCCACCAACCGCCCCCTCCAGCACGCGTCCACCCGTCGCACCATCGAGCGCCGCCTTCACGTGATCCGGGGTGACATGAAAGCCATTGATGTCGTTGAGCCCGCCGTCATACGTCTCGGCCACCACCGGCAGTCCCCACGGCTGCAGCCCCGGCTTTCCGACCTGCCACATGAGGATCGCGTCGCGCACGATCCCGACCGAATGCGTGTTCGTGATCCCGATGGGACCTTCGAGGATCCCACCCTCCTGCAACCAGGTCGTCCCGGTCATCTCGCCGTTGCCGTTCAGCGTGAACCAGGCACCAAAGACCGGATCCGCGCTGGTCTTCCCTCGCGGATGCACGACCGTGACGCCCGTGCGGACCGGGCCCTTGCCGACGACCAGGGGGCCACTCCCCGAGATCAACGTGGTGTGTCCCACCTCTACCCCGGCGACGTCCGTGATGGCGTTCAATCGCCCGGGGGTCCCGCCAATAGGCAGCTTGAGGTCATGCTCGCGCGGCTTCTGGGCGGCTACGGCGAGCGGCAGGACGAACAACAGGAAGGAGCGGCGCATGCGAGGAGCGACAGGGGACCCCACAAGCTGACGATGGCGCGGCGTCGCGCAACCACCCACCGATGCGGATCCGCCCTCGCGAACCGACGCGGTGCGTCGGGACCCACATCGCCGCCCCCACCAGCCGAGCCGCAGCCCGGCCGGCAGGAGCGCCCGACCTCGGGCTAGTCGACGGAGCGCAGCGCGGCGCGGATCCCGTCCACGATCCGGTCGATCTGGGGCTTTTCGATGATGAGGGGCGGCGACAGCGCGATGATGTCCCCCGTCACGCGAATGAGCAGGCCATTCCGGAAGCAGTTCACGTGAATATCCATCGCGCGCGCCCCGAGCTTGCCGTCGCGTGTGGCCAGCTCGATCCCCGCAACCAAGCCGATGTTACGGATATCGACGATGTGCGGTTCGCCCTTGAGCGAGTGGATGGCGTCCTGCCAGTACGGCGCCAGTTCCGACGCGCGCTCGAACAGCCCCTCGTCGCGATACAGGTCGAGGGTGGCCAGCGCGGCCGCACAGGCGAGCGGGTGTCCCGAGTAGGTGTACCCGTGGAAGAACTCGATCCCCGCTTCCGCGGCATTCACCACGCTCTCGTAGATGCCGTTGCGGACGAAGACCGCCCCCATCGGCACCGCGGCGTTCGTGATCCCCTTGGCCACGGTCATCATGTCCGGCGTGACCCCAAAATACGTGCTGCCGAACGCCGAGCCGAGGCGTCCAAAGCCCGTGATGACCTCGTCGAAGATCAGCAGGATGCCGTGCGCCGAGCAGATCTCGCGCAACTTCTCCAGGTAACCGCGGGGCGGAATCAGGACCCCGGCCGACCCCGCGACCGGCTCGACGATGACGGCGGCAATCGTGTCGCCACCGTACGTCGCGACCATCGTTTCCAGCGCATCGGCCAGGTGCGCACCGTGCACCGGCTGCCCGCGGCTGAAGAAATTCTCGGCGATGCCATGCGTCTGCGGCAGGTGCGCATCCGTGTGCGGCATCAGGTGCGAGGCAAAGGCCTTCTTGTTGTTCTCCAGCCCGCCGACCGAGATCCCGCCGAACCCGACCCCATGGTACCCGCGCACCCGTCCAATCAGCCGCTTGCGCTGTGGTTCCCCGCGCGACTGGTGGTAGGCGAGGGCGATCTTCAGGGCGGTGTCGACCGCCTCGGACCCCGAGTTGCCAAAGAACACATGGTCGAGGTCGCCGGGCGTCATCGCCGCCAGCCGAGTGGCCAGCTGGAACTGCAGCGGGTGCCCCATGTTGAAGCCGGGGGCATAGTCGAGGGTCGCGGCGGCCTTCTGCACCGCGGTCACGATCGGCTCGCGGCAATGCCCCGCGTTCACGCACCACAATCCGGCCGTTCCGTCGAGGATCTCGTTCCCATCGACGTCCGTGTAGTACATGCCATGGGCCTTCGCGAGCAGGCGCGGGGCACGCTTGAACGCCCGGTTGGCCGTAAACGGCATCCAGAGCTCTTCAAGCGAGAGGTCGGCGGGGGCGAGAGTGGCCATGGGAAAGACTCAGGTGAAAGGCAGACGGCAGACGCGAGTGAAACGAGCGCCCCGGACCTGATCCGGGGCCCAGTGTCGTTCGGTTTTGCAGACGTCAGACGCGAATCGGGAGCGTAACACCAACGCGCCATGACGCAAGGCACGGCGCACCCACACGATCAGTCGGCGGCCTTGACCTCGGCACCTTGCACCTCCGCCGCGGCCCGCGCCTGCGCCTCCGCATCATCGGCCACATCCTCGGCGTCCAGCTGGGCCTCCTCCTCCTGCTCCCGCTCCGCGGTCTCGCGCTCGATGGCGTCGCGCTCCGCGCGATAGCGCGCATACCACTCGCGCGTCACCTCGCCGGCCAGCTCGCGATTCCCCAGGCCGAACGCCAGCGCCATCGCCAACGCGATCGCCCCGAACAGGATGGCGAACGCGGTCGTCACGATGTCCGTCGCAATCCCCAGTTCCTGGAGCGCCATGAAGATCGCCAGCACCACGACCCCACCCCGCCCCACCCGCGCCAGGGTCGGGCCACCCTGCACGGCGCCCGCGGAGGCCATGATCAACCCGCCCGTGAACCGCCCCAGCACGATCCCCACGATCAGGATCACCACCGCGGACATCAGGCTGGGGATGTACCCCACGAGCTCGGCGAACACGTCCGCCAGGGACTCCATGCCTAACGCATTCGCGGCCACCATGATCACCGCGAACATCACGAACCAGAACAGCAGCTTCCCCACCACGCGCGTGGGATTGAAGTGGGACCCCGAGCGCTCCACCGCCTCGAGGACCCCACCGCGCGCCAGCAGGCTGTTCAGTCGCACGCGGCGCAACAACCGTTCGGCACCACGCTCCACGAGCTTCGCGAGCAGGTACCCGGCAAACAGGATGACCAGCGCGCCGGCCAACGCCGGGACGATGTCCCCAAGCTGGGCGAAGCTCTCCTGCAGTCGTTCGAAGAAGGTCACGATGGGCGGGGGATGAGGCAGGATGGCAATCTAGCGCCCTCAGGTTCGCGTGCCGCGCTCGGCGTCGAAGATCACGCTGTTCCGGCACGACGGGCACAGCAACCACGTCCGTCGACGCGCGTACCCGAGCCCGAACGAGCCGCCACCGATCGCCTTTTCCCGCATGGGCAGGGCACACCGCGGACACTCCGCCGTCCCCGTCGCCGCCCGTGCCTGCCGAACGGCCTGTTCCTCCTCCGGGGTGTACGGACGCTCGGCCCTCACCGGCACAACGGAGCCTCGGGAGGCGGTGGCACCGTCGCAGTGCACACACCGACCGGGTCCGCCCCGCCGCCGCCCACCCCGACCCCGGTCACCGGGAAGTCACCCCCTGCACGTCCACCACCACCTTGCCGAACTGTTGGCCGGACGCCAGGCGTTCGAACGCCTGGCGTCCCGCCGCCAGGGGGGTCACGGAATCGACCACCGGCCGCAGCCGGCCCGCCGCAAGCTCCGCGGCGATGGCGGCAAATTCGCGCGCCGTCCCCATGGTCGATCCCATGATCGTCCACTGGTTCCAGAACAGGCGTCGCACATCCGTTTCCACCATCGGGCCCGACGTGCCGCCGCACGTCACGAGGCGCCCCCGCTTGCCGAGGGCACCTAACGATTGCTTCCACGTGGCCTGGCCCACGCTGTCCACCACCACGTCCACCCCGCGCTTCCCGGTCCGCGCGCGAATCTCGCGGCCCACATCGACCCGCGAGTGGTTGAGGACCTCGTCGGCGCCCAGGGCTCGCGCCCGCTCCAGCTTGTCGTCGCTCCCCGACGTCACCCAGACCCGCGCGCCAATCCCCTTGCAGATCTGCAACGCCTGCTGCGCCACCCCGCCCCCGATCCCCCAGATCAGCACCTCGTCGCCGGCCCGGACCTGCGCCCGCGTGACCACCATGCGCCAGGCGGTCAGCGTGGCCAGGGGGAAGGCGGCCGCCTCGGTGAACTCCACCGCGTCCGGGATGCGGACCACATTCCCGGCTGGGACCACGACATACTCGGCCAACGTACCGGGGTGGTGTTCGCCCAGAATGCCGTACTTGAGGCAGAGGGGATCCGCCTCGTCC
>JAEUJL010000237.1 GCA_016794835.1 Gemmatimonadota bacterium
AGCGCACCGGGTGCGAGGGCGCTGTCGCGCAGCGCGTGCCCGACGTCGGCCACGAGCGCCGGCTCCTGGAAGTGCCGCCCCGACAGGTTCACCGAGAGCCGCAGCTCCGCCGCCCGCGCGGCCGTCTTGCGCCACGTGGCCGCCTGCTGACACGCCTCCTGCAGGACCCGGCGGCCGACCGGCACGATCAACCCGGTCTCCTCGGCCATCGCGACAAAGCGCGTCGTCGGGATGTGGCCACGGACCGGGTGGGTCCACCGCACGAGCGCCTCGGCGCCGTACAGGCGACCGTCCGACAGGTGCACGATCGGCTGGTACTCCACCGAGATCTGGTCGCCCCCGATGCTCGCCCGCAGGTCGGCCTCCAGCTCGAGCCACTCCACCAGCTCGGCGTGCATCGCCGGCTGGTAGACCGCATGCCCACCCTTGGCGCGCGACTTGGCGAAGTACATCGCGAGGTCCGCATTCCGGAGCACCTCGTCGGGGGTCAGCCCGCCGGTGATCTCGGCAATGCCCGCGCTGACACCGACAAACACCTCGCGCCCCTGGATCGTGAACGATCCGGCGACGGCCTGTGCGATGCGCCCGGCGATCACCTCGGCATCGCCGATCCCGGCAATCCCCTCCAGCAGCACGGCGAATTCATCGCCGCCCAGGCGGGCGATCGTGTCGCCGGGGCGAATGCAGGCCGAGAGCCGGGCCGCGCAGGCCACGAGGAGTTCGTCCCCCGCTGCGTGGCCTAACGAGTCATTCACCTTCTTGAAGCCATCGAGATCCAGGAACAGCACCGCCGCCGGCTTCTGGTCGCGCGGGTAACGCGCAATGGCATGCGCGACGCGATTGAGGAACAACGACCGGTTGGCGAGGCGCGTCAGGGAGTCGTGATAGGCCTGGTGCGTGAGCCGCGCCTCGAGGGACCGCCGCTCGGAGATGTCCCGCAGCGTGATCACCAGCCCGTTGATGGCCGGTTCGCTCCGCAGGTCCACGGCATCGCTCTCGGTCCAGACCCACTCGTCGCCGCGGCGCAGCCGCCACTCGGCCGTGACCGGCATCCCCTCGGACGCCGACTTGAGGAACCGGCCCAGGGCCGTCGCGTCATCCGGGTGCACCAGGGTCGCCAACGGCTGCCCCTCGACGTCCCGGGTGCTGCGCCCCGCCAACCCCACGACCGAGGGGCTCGCGTAGGTCACCAGGCCTTCGGCGGTCGCGATGAGGGTGACGTCTCCCCCCTGTTGCACGAGGGAGCGAAAGCGCGCCTCGGAGGCGGCCATGGCCGCCAGCCGATCCCGGATCGCGGCCATGCTCCGGATCAGCCAGGTGAGACCGACGGCCGCGCACCCCATCCCGGCCCACAGGAGGGCGTCGCCAGCCGTGCCGGAGGCGACCCGCGAGAGGGCGGCGATCAGCAGGCCTATCGCAACCAGAAAACAGGGCAGATTGACCCCTCGCATCATCCCCTGTGTTCCCGGTGACCGCGCCATTGCCATACGGTCGAGGACGCCTCGACATATCGAACGTCACGTTCGCTGGATTCGGCCTTCGTTCGGGGTATATTGACCGGCTCATGGCCCACGAGATCACGACCCCGTCCGAGCTCCCCGAAGAGGGACCCGTTGAGCTGTCCCTGCGGCCGCAACGACTGGCTGAATTCATCGGCCAGTCGAAGGTGTGCGAGAGCCTGCAGATCTACCTCGAGGCGGCGCGTGCCCGGCGCGAGGCGATGGATCACATTCTCTTCTTCGGCCCGCCCGGACTCGGCAAGACGACCCTCGCTGAGCTCATGGCCCGCGAGCTGGGCGTGAACATCCGGACGACGTCGGGGCCGGCCCTCGAGAAGCCGGCCGACCTGGTCAGCATGCTCACGAACATGCGCGACCGGGACATCCTCTTCATCGACGAGATCCACCGGCTCCGCGCGGTCATCGAGGAGTTCCTGTACCCGGCGATGGAGGACTACAAGATCGACATCCGCCTGTCCGAAGGCCCCAAGGCGCAGACGATCACCATGCCGATCGAGCGCTTCACGCTGGTGGGGGCCACCACGCGCCAGGGGATGCTGACCCCGCCGATGCGGGCACGTTTCGGGATCGTCCAACGGCTCAACTACTACCCGGTGGAGGACCTGGAACTGATCGTCGCCCGCACGGCCGGCGTCCTCAAGGTCGACATCGACGCGGCCGGCACCCACGAGATCGCGCGGCGCTCGCGGGGCACGCCGCGCATCGCGAACCGCCTCCTCCGCCGCGTGCGGGACTACGCGCAGGTGCGCGCGGACGGACGCATCTCGCTCGCGGTGGCCAACGATGCATTGCAGCTCCTCGACGTCGACGAGTTCGGCCTCGACGACATGGACGCGCGGATCCTGCGCGCGATCATCGAGAAGTTCGATGGCGGCCCCGTGGGCGTGGGCGCCATCGCCGCGGCCGTCGCCGAGGACCAGGGGACGATCGAGGAGGTGTACGAGCCGTACCTGGTGCAGAACGGGTTCCTGCAGCGCACCCCGCGCGGGCGCGTCGCCACCGCGACGGCGTATCGACACTTCGGCTATACCCCGCCACGCGAGGCCGGAGAGCAGGGGCGCCTCCTCTAGTGGAGCCTCTCCCCGGCGCCGAGCGACGCACCTCGGCGTATGATTTCGAGCTGCCGACGGAACTGATCGCCAGCACGCCGTCGCAGCGTCGCGATGCCAGCCGACTCCTGGTCGTGCGCCGCGCGTCGCAAACGTTTGAGCACCGGCGGTTCGGCGACCTCGGGGATCTCATCCCGCGTGGTGACGCGCTCATCGTCAACACCAGCCGCGTCCTGCGCGCCCGCCTCCTCGGCACCCGGGCCTCCGGGGCCCCTGCCGAAGTGCTCCTGGTGCGTGACCTCGGCAGCGATCGCTGGGAGGCCATGGTGAATCCCGGCAACAAGCTGCGCCCGGGCCGCGTGGTCCACGTCGCGCCGGGGTTCGACCTCGTGATCGAGTCGATCACCGAGCGGGGAACGCGCGTCGTGAAGCTCCGGAGCGCCGGGGGCGCCATCGCCGATGCCATCGAGCGGCATGGCCACGTCCCGCTCCCACCCTACATCGAACGTGCCGCCCGGAGCGACGACGCGGAACGGTACCAGACAGTGTACGCGCGCGAGCCGGGATCCGTCGCCGCGCCCACCGCCGGGCTGCACTTCACCCCCGACCTGCTTCGCGATCTGGATGCCAGGGGGGTGCGCCGCCTGGACGTGCTGCTGCACGTCGGGCCAGGCACCTTCAAGCCCATCGAGGTCGAGGACCCGGCCGCCCACGTGATGCACGAGGAATGGTGTGCGGTGAGCCCCGAGACCGCCGCCGGGATCGCGGCAACGCGTACCGCCGGGGGGCACGTGTGGGCCGTAGGCACGACGGCGGTGCGCACCCTCGAGACCATGGCCGACGGGACCGGCGGGGTACGGGCCGGCGAGGCCGACACGCGGATCTTCATCCGCGAGGGATATCGTTGGCAGGTGGTGGATCGCCTCATCACCAACTTCCATTTGCCGAAGTCCACCCTCATCATGCTGGTGGCTGCGTTCGCCGGGTACGACCTCACCATGGAGGCCTACCGCGTGGCGATTCGTGAGCGATACCGCTTCTACTCGTATGGCGATGCGATGGTCATTCTGTAGGGCCGCGGGGCTCGCGACCGGGTTGGCCTGCGTTGCCACCACCACGCGCATCTTCATCCCCTCGCCGCAGAACCCGGTCTACCGCCCGAGCCAGGCCGAACCGGTGCTCGCGCAGTACCTGCACCTCCAGTGCCCCGCCTTCAAGAAGGCCTCCCTCCCGGACACCGGCGTGGTCCACTTCTCGGTCGCGGTCACCCCCGCAGGCCAGGCGACACGCGCGGAGCTCCTGGCCGGCAGCGGCGACCAGTTGGTGGACGAGGTCTTCGGGACGATCGCCGCCCAGCTCACCCTCCCCGCCGACTCGACCCGGCCCGGTCCGCGCTCGGTACCGGTCCGCATGGCCTATTCGTGCCGGGGCGACACGGCCAGCGTGCGGATTCGTTAGGCACGGCCCCCCGGCGCACGCGACGCGCCCGGCCGCGCCGGGAGCAGGACGGCCGCGGCCTGGGGACACCTGCGCACCGCGCCTCCCCACGGCGCCGGAGCGCCCGCCCGCGGCCTTCGCCCACCCCCCTCCCCCGCGTACATTTCGGCACGATCCGCATGCCGTGGCGCGCCGCGCCACCGGGTCCCTGAACCGCCGGGCCAGCGACCCCACTCGCCGACCCGGCGCCTGCGTCTCCTCCCTTACCTCGTCCGCGATGTCCCTCGCCCTTCCGTTCCCCCTGTTGCTCCAGGCGGGGGTCGCCGGCCCCAGCCCCGTGGGGCAGCTCGTGATGTTCATGGCCATCCCGGCCATCGTCTACTTCCTCATGATCCGCCCGCAGCAAAAGGAGCGAAAGAAGCATGAGGAGCGCCTCAAGCTGCTCAAGCGGGGCGACCAGATCGTGACCGCCGGCGGCGTCGTCGGCGAGATCGTGCACATGAAGGAGAGCAGCTCCGACGCGGGCCCGCAGAAGACCATGGAAGACCACATCACCATTCGTTCCGGGGAATCCCGCCTCATCGTGGAGCGCGGCCGCATCGCGCGCGTCCTCGGGGAGTCCGGCACCAGCAATCCCACCGCATGAGCCTGCTGCCGATCCACCTCCTCGGCGATCCGATCCTGCGCGAGGAGACCATCCCGGTCACGGAGTTCACCGACGAGCTGCGCACCCTCGTCGACGACATGTTCGAGACGATGTATGCCGCGAGCGGGATCGGCCTCGCGGCACCACAGGTCGGGCGACGCGAACGCCTGGCCGTCGTGGATGTCGAGGGGGCGAAGTACGCGATCATCAACCCGGAAATCGTCCTCGCCGAGGGAAAGGCACGCGCGGAGGAAGCGTGCCTGTCGTTCCCCGACGTGTACGGGACGGTCGAGCGCGCCACGCGCGTCATCGTGCAGGCACAGGACGTGAACGGCACCCCGTTCGAGGTCGAGGCAACCGACCTCCTCGCGCGCTGCTTCCAGCACGAGATCGACCACCTCCACGGCAAGCTCTTCATCGACTACCTCAGCTACCTCAAGCGACGCGCCGCCCTGGCCGAGTGGGAGGAGCTGCGGAAGCAGTACACGGGAAACATCCGGCACCTCAAGCCCGGCGCGCCGGAGCTCGTTGACCCGGAACATCCCGAAGCGGGCATGTAGCGCCGGACACGCGTGCGCATCCTCTTCTGGGGCACACCGGAGTTTGCCACTCCGCCACTCCGCGCCCTCCTCGGCGAGGGGCACGACGTCATCGGGGTGGTGACGCAACCGGATCGTCCACAAGGACGCAGCCGCAGCACCCTGGTGCCCTCCCCGGTCAAGGTGATCGCCGAGGAAGAGGGCATCCCGGTCTTCCAGCCCGCGCAGCCACGGGATCCGGAGTTCCTGGAGACATTGCGCACGCTCGCGCCGGACCTCTCGGTGGTGGTTGCCTACGGGCACATCCTGTCACGCGCGATCATCGACCTGCCGACGATGGGCACGTGGAACATCCATGCGTCGCTCCTCCCCCGCTGGCGTGGCGCCGCACCGATCCAGGCCACGATCCTCGCGGGGGACGCCGAGTCCGGCGTCACCATCATGCGGATGGTGCCCAAGCTGGATGCCGGGGCGATCCTCCTGCAGGCGCCGACGCCGGTGCTCCCCGATGAAACCGGTGGCGAGTTGACCGAGCGCCTCTCGGAACTCGGGGCCCTCGCCCTCATCGAGGCCGTGACGCTCGCCTCGTTAGGCTCGGCGCTCACCGAGACCCCGCAGGACGAGGCGCACGTGACCTATGCGCCCAAGCTCGACCGTGAGTCGGCCCGGATCCGCTGGTCCGCCCCCGCGGTGGAGGTCGCGCGCGCGATTCGCGCCTATGACCCGCGCCCCGGCGCCTGGACGACGCTGCGCGGCGTGGATACGCGCATCAGTGGAGTGACCCTCGTCCCGGACCTCGCGGACGCCCCGGGCACCGTGCTCGCGGTGGAGGAACACGGCGCGCTGGTCGCCTGTGGCACCGGCGCCGTCCGCATTGGCTACCTCCAGCCCGCCGGCAAGCGACGCATGGCCGCGCTGGACCTTGCCCAGGGTCGTCAACTCAGCACCGCCGACGTCCTGAGCTGATCTCGTCGGCGCACGCCGGCGTCGCCAGGAGCCCCGAACGTCCCAGGCCTCTCGACGGGCCACACGTCATCCTCGCGTCCCCTTGACGGGAGCCGTCGTGCGGGCAAATATACAACCATATGGTTGTACATCCTTCCCTCTCCGAGGACGCGCTCGATCGCCTCTTCCATGCCCTCGCCGATACCACGCGTCGCAACATCGTGGCTCGCCTCATGGGTGGGGAACACGCCACCGTCTCCTCACTCGCCTCGCGGTACGAGATGTCGTTCGCGGCCGTGCAGAAGCATGTCGCGGTGCTGGAAGGCGCGGGCCTCGTGACCAAGCACCCCCAGGGGCGCGAGCGCATCGTGCGCGGCAATCCCGAGCAGCTCGCGCGCGCCCGCGTCCTCCTCGCCCAGCTCGAGCAACTCTGGAGCGCCCGCTTCAGCCAGCTCGACGCCATCCTCGCTGAACCCTCACGCCGGACTCCCTGACCATGCCGATCACCAA
Source organism: Gemmatimonadota bacterium (assembly GCA_016794835.1). Lineage (GTDB taxonomy): Bacteria > Gemmatimonadota > Gemmatimonadetes > Gemmatimonadales > Gemmatimonadaceae > RBC101. The sequence continues at coordinate 6,647 of JAEUJL010000237.1, forward strand.
CATCTCCTCCGATCCCGCCGCGCTGACCCTCACGGTGGTCGCCGACTACCCTGTCCCGGTTGCCCGCCTGTGGGACGCCTACGCGGACCCGCGCCAGCTGGAGCGTTTTTGGGGTCCGGAGCAGTGGCCCGCGACCTTCACCCGCCACGACATGGCGGTCGGCGGGGAGTCGCACTACTACATGACGGGCCCCGATGGCGCGATGTCGCGTGGCTGGTTCCGCTTTCTCGCGGTGGAGCCGCTGCGGAAGATCGAGGTGGAGGACGGCTTCTCGGATGAGATGGGCCAGCCGAACCCCGCGATGCCCAGCATGCACATGTCCTTCCACTTCGAGTCGACGGCCGGGGGCTCGCGTTTCACCAGCGTGACCCGTTTCCCCAGTCTCGAGGCCATGGAGCAACTCGTGCAGATGGGGATGATGGAAGGGATGAAGTCGGCGATGGGACAGATCGATGCCGTCCTCGCAGATCTCCGGAGTTATGCGGCGGACCTTGCCACCGCGGCCCAGCTCCTCAACGACACGCAGGTCCGCGTCAGCCGCGTGATCCGGGGCAGCGTCGAGCAGGTCTGGCGGGCGCACCACGATCCCGCCCTCATGAAGCGATGGCTCCTGGGTCCCGACGGCTGGTCGATGCCGGTCTGCGAGGTCGCCACGAAGGTCGGCGAGCACTATCGGTACGAATGGGCGGCCAACGATGGCTCCCAGCGTTTCGGGTTCGTGGGCGAACTCCTCGAGGCCTCGCCGCCCACCCGTGCCGTGACGACGGAGTCGATGATCGGGATGGAGGGACCGTCCACGCGTAACGAACTGTCGCTCGTTCCCGTCGAAGGGGGCACGCTCGTGAGCCTGCTCATTACGTACCCGAGCAAGGAGCTGCGTGACATGATCCTGGGCACGGGAATGACCACGGGGATGGAGGCGAGCTACGCCCGGCTGGAGCGCGAGCTGCGCGCGGCATAGCCGGCACCGTCGGTTTCCAGGCGAAGGCCAGTGGGGGCAATGCCCTCACTGGCCTTCTTTGCGTCGCCTCCCTCTCACCTCTCCCCCGCCCCGCCTAGCTTTCGGGCATGATCACCCACGCCCGGCCCCGCCCCCGCCAATCCGTGACCCCGTCACGGGTCGCGGCGGCCACCATCATGCGGGGGGTTCGCCAGGGCCAGCTGCTGGACCAGGCGTTCGATGGCGCCGTCCGGAACCTGGATGCGCGCGACCGACGCTGGGTCCAGGAACTGTGCTGGGGCACCATGCGGTCCCGCGGCCTCCTCGACAGCTGGCTCGCCGACCGGGTGAAGGGGGGACTGGACCGCCTCGATCCTGACCTGGTCGACCAACTGCGGCTCGGGGCGTACCAGCTGCGCTTCATGGACTCGGTCCCGCCGTATGCCGCCATCGGGCAGACCGTGGAGCTGGTGAAGGACCTGGTGGGGGTTGGGGCCGCCGGGCTGGCCAATGCCGTGCTCCGACGACTCGACCGGGAGCGCGCCACCCTGGATGATCGCCCCACCGACCCTGACCCCGTCACACAGCTGGCGGCGCAGTACTCCCACCCGCGATGGCTCGTCGCACGCTGGGTGGCGCGCTGGGGCGACGCGGCCACCGAGGCCCTGCTGGCGGCCAACAACACGGAGGCACCGCTCGGCATTCGCCCTGTAGGCCCTGAGGGGAGTCGCGAGGAATTCCAGCGCGCCCTCGTCGAGGCGGGGCTGCAGGTCCGCGAGGCCCCGTTCGGGCTGGACGGGTGGGAGGTGCGAGGGGCGAGTGCCATCCCGGACCTCCCCGGGTTCGCCGAGGGGGCGTTCTTCGTGCAGGATCCTGCGGCGGCCCTGGTCGCGCCGTACGCCGCGGTACCAGCCGACGCGACCGTCCTCGACCTCTGCGCCGCGCCCGGCGGCAAGGCCATCGCGCTCGCCCGCACGGCGCGATGCGTCATCGCCGCGGATCGCGCGCCGGCCCGCCTGGCGCGCGTGCGCGAGAATCTCCTGCGCCTACGTGTTGGCAACATCCATTGCGTGGTCGCTGATGCGATGGAGCCTCCGGTCGCGGCCGTGGACGCCGTCCTCGTGGACGCCCCGTGCAGCGGCACCGGCACCTTCCGGCGCCACCCCGATGCCCGGTGGCGGCTCAAGCCCTCCGACCTCGCGGTCACGTGCGACGCCCAGCGTGAGATCCTCGAGGCCGCGTCCCGCTGCGTGCGGCCGGGCGGGCTTCTCATCTACTCGACCTGTTCCCTGGAGTGGGAGGAGAACGAGGGAATGGTCGCGTCCTTCCTGAACGCCCACCCGGCGTTCGAGCTCGAGCCTCCTCCCGCTGGCACGGTGCCCGCCGACACCATGCGTGACGGCTACCTCACCGTCTTGCCGACCCTCGCGGGAACCGATGGGGCGTTTGCCGCGCGGCTCCGACGACAGGCGACCGTCCCATGAGTACGCGTTCGGCCGGCGCGCGCCGCTGGCTCCCCTTCGCCATCGCCGGTGCCTCCGGCTTTCTTGTCGCGTTCATCGCGATGGCGATCCTGCTGCTCCCCGGCGGTGAAGCCGCGCCCGCGAGCGTGCAAGTCCCGACCGTCGTCGGCCTGTCGTACCCCGACGCGGAACGCCGCCTCGCGGCCGCGGGGCTCGTCGCCACCCTGGGGCGCGAGCGTCCGGCGGCTGATACGCCGAAGAACACCGTCCTCGCCCAGGTGCCGTCGGCCGGCGAATCGGCGGACCGCGGCAGCGCGGTCGTGCTGGATGTCTCCGAGGGCGTCGATCGCGTCGTCATTCCCGCACTCGCGGGGCTGTCCCGTGACGACGCCACCCGCGTCCTCGGGGATGCCGGGCTCGCGTTAGGCGACGTCACCGAGCAGCCATCCGACACGGCCCGCGGGACGGTCCTCGCCTCCTCGCCGTCGGTGGGCTACACGGTCCCGCGGGGCACCCGCATCGCCGTCACCGTGAGCGCGGGCCCCATTGAGCTCTCGCTCCCCGATGTCGTCGGCCGGGACCTCGGCACGGCCCGCGGCCTCCTCGAGCAACTCGGCCTCCAGCTCGCCCCGCTGGAGTACGACTCCATGTCGACGCTGCCCGCAGGGACCGTCGTGGCGCAAACGCCCGCGCCCGGCAGCACCGTCACCGCGAGTACCCCCATCACCCTTCGTATCGTCGGCCGCCCATGACCGTGCGTATCGCTCCCTCGATCCTCAGTGCTGACTTTGCGCGGTTGGGCGACGAGATCGCCATGTGCGTCGAGGGTGGCGCCGACTGGATCCACATCGACGTCATGGATGGGTGCTTTGTCCCCAACCTCACCTACGGGGCCAAGGTGATCGAGACCGTGCGACGGCTGACCACCCTCCCGCTCGATGTCCACCTCATGGTGGTCGAGCCCGAGAAGTACTTCCAGGACTTCGTGTCGGCCGGGGCCGACGTGCTGACGATCCACCAGGAGGCCGCCCCGCACCTGCACCGGCAACTCGCACGCATTCGCGAGTTGGGGGCCCGGGCCGGGGTCGCCCTCAACCCCTCGACGCCGGTGGCCTCCCTGGCGGATGTGGTCGATGACATCGACCTCCTCCTCGTGATGACCGTCAACCCCGGGTTTGGCGGGCAGCGGTTCATCGAGCGGTCCGTCGAGAAGATCGCGCAGGCCCGCGCCCTGCTGGATGCGCGCGGGCGACGGGCCGCGATCGAGGTGGATGGGGGCATCGCCCGCGACACCATCGCGCGCTGCTGGCGGGCGGGTGCCGACACCTTCGTGGCAGGCAATGCGGTGTTTGCCGCCGCCGACCCGCGGGGCGAGATCGGCGCCCTGCGTGCGCTCTGCGGCGAGGTCGCGTGAAGCGCCCGCTGCCCCTCGCCGTCCTGGGCCTCGCGCTGCTGGGACTCGGCGCCTGGTACGGCTGGCGATCGGCGGCGAGCCGCGGCGTCGCGCCCGGCACCCCCGCCCCGGACTTTGCCGGGGCGGTGCTCGGCGAACCCACACGCATCAAGGGGATCGCCGACTATCGGGGCGAGGTCGTCGTGATCAACCTCTGGGCCACCTGGTGCGTCCCCTGCGTCACGGAGATGCCAAGCATCCAGCGCCTCTACGAGCGCTACCGCGACCGCGGGCTGCGCGTGGTGGGCATTGCCGTGGATGACCCGCCCTTCGCCGACCGGGTGGCCGCCTTCGTCCGCGAACGCGGCGTGACCTTCGAGATCCTGCACGAGGGCAGCGGCAAGGTCGAGTTGGACTACCAGACCCGCGGCATCCCGGCCACCTACGTCGTCGCACGCGACGGACGGCTCCGCATGATCCGGCAGGGCGCGGCGGACTGGGACAGCCCGTCGGTCCACGGGGTCATCGAGCAGCTCCTCGCCGCCCCGCGTCCGTGAGTCTCGTCCTCGGCATCGAGACCTCGTGTGACGAGACCTCGGCCAGCGTGGTGGACGGGGGGCCGGATCGATGGAACGTGCGCTCCCTGGTGATCCTCTCGCAGGACATCCACGCGGTGTTTGGGGGCGTGGTGCCGGAGATCGCCTCTCGCGCCCACCTCACGGCCATCGTCCCCGTCGTCACCCACGCCCTGGCCGAGGCGGGGGTCACGCTCGCGGATGTGGAGGCCATCGCGGTGACCCATGCGCCCGGGCTGGTGGGGGCGCTCCTCGTGGGGGTGAGCTACGCCAAGGGGCTCGCCGCCGCGAGCGGACGACCCATCATCGGCGTCCACCACATGGAGGGGCACCTGTTCGCCACCTCCCTCGAGCATGCGGAGGCCAAACCCCCGTTCACCGCGCTCCTGGTCTCCGGCGGGCACACGATGCTGCTCGACGTCCCTGCCTGGGGCGAGTACCGCTGGCTGGGCGGCACGCGCGATGACGCGGCCGGCGAGGCCTTCGACAAGGTGGGGAAGCTGCTCGGCCTGCCGTACCCCGGTGGCCCGCATATCGAGCGGCTCGCGCGCGAGGGCGATCCCTCGAGGTTTCGCTTCTCCCGTCCCATGCTGCGCCGCGACCAGCAGCCGGGGGACGACGACTACTACGACCTCTCGTTCAGCGGACTCAAGACGGCCGTCCGACTCGCCGCGGAGGCATCGAGCGACCTGGACGCCGATCGGG
>JAEUJL010000245.1 GCA_016794835.1 Gemmatimonadota bacterium
GGGGTGATGACCGTGGCCGGGCTCGCGAGCTGGCTCCCGGCCAATCGCGCGGCCGACGTCGACCCGGCGGTGATCCTGCGAAAGGAGTAGACCGCCGGGTGGAGTGCGGAAGCCTCAGGGGCGCGGGCCGCCCCCGAGGTATCGATCGAAGTGATCGACCATCTTCTGCAGCAGGTAGCGCGCGTAGTACGGCCGTTGCGTCCAACCATGCGTTGCCGCTGGTGCAAACGCGACGTCGAAGTTCTTGCCGGCGCGCATCAGCGCCTCGGCCAGGTCCACGGTGGTCTTGAACGGGACCACGTCGTCTTCCATGCCGTGGATGATGAGCAGGTGATCGCGCAGGTTCGCCGCGTATTGCGCCGCGCCGCGCTGGAAGGTCGCCGGGTGTGACTGTGGACGACGCGCGATCGCGACGTCGTCGCTGCCGAAGAACGCGGGATCGGTGGCCGGGGCGCCCGCCACACCGGCCTGGAACAACCCCGGTTTGCGGAGCAGGGAATAGACCGTCAACGTGCCGCCGTAGCTGCTGCCCCAAATGCCCAGGCGATTCGGGTCCACATACGGCAGCGTCTTGAGCCAGGCGACGGTGCTCTCGAGGTCATCGAGATCCTTGCCGCCCCAGTCCATCAGGAACGCCTCGCGGAAGTCACGGCCATATCCCGTGCTCCCTCGCACATCCACCTGCACGATGATGTACCCCTTCTCGATCGCCATCATCTGCTGGACCATGCCATTCAACCCGCCCCAGCGATTCCGCACGGTGTTGGAGTAGGCCGGCCCGAGCAGGACGGGGTACTTCTTCGAGCGGTCCATGTTGGGCGGCTCGATGATCCGCACATGCAGCGTGTACCTGGGCTCGGTGCGGTGCGGAACGCTCACGTATCGCGCGCGCTGCCATGGCACCTCACGAAACGCCGCGGGTTGCGACGTGGTCACCCGCACCAGTGACCCGGCCCGGGTGGCGTCGCCGATGTACAACTCGTTGGGGGTGACATCATCCGTCGACAGGACCGCGAGTCGCTGCCCATCGGGAGACACGATCGGCGTGTGATGTCCCGGGGACGTCGTAAGCTGCACCGGGGTGCCTCCATCCCCGGGGATGCGCCAGACATGGCGCTCATACGGTGACGGCGCGTTGGAGACATACAGGATGTCGCGCGCGCCCGCCGCGATGCCGTGCCCCGTGACATCCGACGTCGCGGGGGTGAGGGCACGCGGGGTGCGTTCGCCCGGGGTCAACGCGTAGAGGCGATAGCGATCCTCGAGGTCCCCGGTCATCAGGATTCGCCGGCCGTCCGGGTGCCAGGTGGATGCCACATCATTGTAGATGCGCGTCGCGCGGTGGTCATCCCACACCAGGCGCGGCACCGTATCGCCGGCCGCCACCACGTGGATCCAGCGGTCGATCGCGTCATCGCTCTCGCGATCGACCAGGAGGGCGCCGGTGGCCGACCAGGCCATGTCGACGACGCGGACCGCGTCCTCGTCAGGCAGGGGCAGCCACTGCACGCGGCGGGTGCTGACGTTCAGCAGCCCGACACGGCGGGTTTCGTTGGTGTCACCGGGATAACTGCGCCGCAGTCGGTTCATCGTGGCGGAATCGCCAAGGTAGTACGGAAAGCCGACGACCCGCACGCGCCGCCGGTCCACGAAATGGATCGCGATCCGTCGCGAGTCCGGCGACCAGGCGTAGGCCGGCGCGCTGCCGCCCCACGTGGCGGTGCCCACCTCGGCGTCACGTCGATAATACGTGCCTAACGGCACGTGCCCGATCGCCGCGGCGGCCAGGGTCGTGAGTCGTTCGGGGGCACCACCACCGGCATCGACGAGCCAGAGGTCGCCGTCGCGCAGGAACGCGAGCGATCGGCCATCGGGCGAAAGCGCCAGGTCCGACTTGCCGCCACCATCGCTGGTCAGTCGCGTGGGCGTCGATGTGTCGTCGGGCAGTCGCGTGGCCGTGTTCGCGGGGGCACTCGCCACGGGCACGCGCCAGATGTCGCCCCCGCGCAGGAAGTACACGGCTCGCGCGTCGTTCGCCCAGGTGACATCGCTTGCCCCGTCCGCCACGCCGGCCATGCGGCGGAGTCCGCGACCGTCCGCGTTCACCATCCACAGTTCGCGGGCCGGTGCGCCGCGGTCATTCCATAGAAAGGCGAGGGTGCGGCTGTCCGGAGACCAGGTCGGGGCGACCGGTGAGACCCCGGCGAGGGCAGGGGACGCCACGAGCCGATCGATCGTGAGCGGAGTGCGTTGTGCGCCGAGTGCGAGCGGGAGCGCGACGGCGAGCAGGAACAGGCGAGGAGGCATGCTGGAAGATCGCCCCGCGGGGCGATCGTCGGGGAGGTGTCGGACCGGGAATGAGTGCCATCCGGGGTCCGTGGCCGCTTTTCCCGCACGAATACGCCTCTTGGGTACCCCTCTGAGAGAGAAGACCTTGCGCACCGTCCCTTTGGCAGCCGTCGTGGTACTCGCCCTCGCCGCCTGCAGCGACTCCACCGTTGGTCCTCGTCCCTTGATCGACCGTCCCATTGACGCGTCGGCGGTCGTCACCAACCTCTGGAGCCCCGAGCTACTCACGCTCCCGTCGGGGCATGATATCGGCGAAGCCGAGGACATCAACGACAGCCGACTGGCCGTGGGGTGGAGCGAGGACTTCAGTGGAACGAGCCCGATGCCCGTGCGGTGGTCCGCCGCCGGCACCCCGTCAATCCTCACCATGCCGGGCACCGCAAATGGCGGGAATGCCATCGCGATCAACAACGCCGGACAAATCGTCGGGTGGGTGAAGAGCAGCGGGGTGAACCAACCCGCGCGACTTGGCGCATCGCCCGCCCTCCTGATGCCAGGCTTCCGGGGCAGTGCGATGGACATCAATGCGTCGGGCGCGGCCGTCGGCTACGTCTACCTGTCGCCGTCTTCAAGCACGTCCTTGCCGATGCACTGGACCGCGGCGGGCGCGCCGTCCTTTCTCAAGGTCCCGACGGGATACTTCGAGGCCGTGGCCACGGGGATCAGTGACGACGGGACGATCACCGGGTGGGCGCACTACCGGAATGACACGGGCAACATCATCTATGTAGACTATCGCGCGGTGATGTGGAGCTCGCCGTCCGCCACGCCGGTCTTTCTTGGCCCGTCGAGCGTCGTCTCGGCGCCGACGGTGTCCATGTCACCGGACGGCGTGATCATGATCGCCAGGGACAACGGGAGCAGTGGTTTCTCGCAATCGTTTGCCGCGCCGTATGACGCGATGCTGGGCAGCACCACGAGCATCGTCACCCGTGCGCGCAACGATCGCCGGCGCATGGTCGGGCACAATCCCGCAACGAACATCGCGCATACGCGTCGCGATGGCATCACGACAGGCCTCGTCCAGCCCGCCGGTTCGGTCGCCTCCTCGGCGAACGGCGTGAATGGTTGTGGTTCGGCCGTTGGCTACTTCCGCACGACGACCGTGGTCAACATGCCCTTCCCGGTCCGCTGGGAACGCAGCGGTGTCTGCGACGCGCCATGGTGAGCTTCCAGTCCGATGGCGATCGCATGATACCGTGAGGTTCCGGGTCGCCGACCACGTGATGCAGGCCAGCTCAATGAGGCCGCGCCACGTGGCCGGCGCACCCGGTTGGGGCCAGTGACGTCGGCCGGAATCCCTCGCGCGCCCTTGCGTGTTTGACGTGAAGCAGTCCCATTCCCTCCATGCGCACCCCAACGCCCTCGCAATGGGCACAGCTCGAGCCGGTGCTCGACGAGGCGGTCTTCCTGTCCCCGGGCGAGGCCGCCGAATGCGTCCGTCAGGCCTGCGGGGATGACGCCGAGTTGTTGGACTGGGCCTTCAGGTTCCTGGAGGGGGCGCGTGACGATCGGTTTCCCGCCACGCTCTCCGGCGAGCTTGTGGCCCGCGCCATGGCTGAACAGGACGCGACCGCTCCCGTGGCCGGCGAGCGCTACGGTCCCTGGCGGATCGTGCGCGAGGTCGGTCGCGGGGGGATGGGGGCGGTCTTCCTCGCGGAGCGCGCGGACGGGCAATTCGAGCAGCAGGTCGCGCTCAAGCT
>JAEUJL010000261.1 GCA_016794835.1 Gemmatimonadota bacterium
GGCGACCGCGAGCAGGAGCAGCCCCCCAACCCTGCCGGCAAAGATCAGGTCGTACTGTTGCGCCGCGGCGACGTACCGCTCGTGCAGTGGAGCCGCCGCGACCACCATCCGCGTGGGCCCGGCCGGGCCGCGCTGGTCCGGGATCTCAAGCTGCTGCAGCTCGGCGTCGAGATCCCGCAGGGTGTGGCCCGAGCGCAGGCGGCCAATCACGCTGAGGCTCCGGATGGACGGGCGCGTGCTGGGATCGAGGGTCGGCACCGCCGGGAGCCAGAACTTTGATCCTGTCTCGAAGTCGAAGCCGGGCGGCATCACCCCAACGACCGTGTACTGCGAGTCGCTGAGCTTGATGACCCGCCCCACCACCGTCGGGTCCGCGCCGAACTGGTTGGTCCAGAAGTCGTGCGCAAGCAGCGTCACAAGCGGGGCACCCAGCTGGTCGTCGCTGGCCAGCAGTGGCCGGCCCAACACCGGGGTCACACCCAGCAGGCTGAAGGCCTCCGGCGTCAGCACCCCACCCATCACCGGGAGCGGCTCCCCCCCTGCCATGTAGACCTTGCCGCCAGCCGTGAAGCCGATGACGGCATCCAGGGTCCGGAACTCGTGGCGCCGCAACACGTCGGCGAACGTCGTATAGGAGACGTCGCACCGGGCGCCACACGTCGCGGTGGCTCCGGTGGCGGGAACCTCGCTCAGCGACACCAGGCGATCACCGTCCGGAAATGGCAGCGCGCGCAGGCGCACGCCGTCCAGGATGGCAAAGGCGGCCATCGACGCACCAAGCCCCAGGGCCAGCGATGCGACGACGACCGCGGAAAAAGGCGGGCTTCGGCGCATCCCCCGCAGCGCCGTGCGCAGGTCATCGAGGAGGGCACCCATCATGCGCAAGAAAGTGCGGCCCCGGCCGGCACCCCGCGAGTACGGCCACCGTCCCTGCTACATTGCGGGCATGTCGTGGGCCCAGCTCTCCTTCCGCCTGCTCTGGCGGGCCATCCAGAGCCCGTCGCTGGCGCGCGCGCTCCTCGTCGTCGCCTGGCGATTCCGGGATCGACGCTGGTGGCGCAAGCTCCCCTTCCTCCCCCTCCCGGCCCGCGAATACGTCCGCTGGCGGATGTACACCGCGTACGGCGACGCGGATGTCATTCCCCCGGCCGAGGACGTGGTGCGCTATGCACGCTGGGCCGCCGCCCGCTGATCCCGCAGGGCACGCGACACGGGTCAAGGCGCTGGCCTACGCCCTCGGCTTCGACCTGGTCGGGATCACCACGCTCGGCCCCACCGAGACGATCGGCGCCTTCAACGACTGGATCGCGCAGGGATATGCCGGGACGATGGGATACCTCGCGCGCGGGGCCGAGAAGCGCGCGGACTCCCGCCTCGTGTACGACGGGGCGGTGTCAGCGATCGTCGTCGGGATGAACTACGGAGGCACGCAGCCGCCGGGACCGATTGCTCGTTATGCACGCGGGCGCGACTACCACGACGTCCTGGTCGACCGGCTCAACGCGCTGCTCGACCGGGTGCGCGACACGGTCGCCCCCGATGTGCGCGGCAAGCCGTATGTGGACACCGGCCCGCTCCTCGAGCGCGACCTCGCCCGGCGCGCCGGCCTCGGGTGGTTTGGCAAGAACACCAACCTGATCCACCCCCGCCACGGTTCGTTCTTCTTCCTGGGCGCGCTGCTGCTCGACCTCCCGCTGGCCGCCGACGCGCCATTCGCGGAGGATCATTGCGGCACCTGCACCCGCTGCCTGACGGCGTGTCCCACCGACGCCTTCGTGGCGCCCCGGGTGCTGGACGCCACGCGTTGCATCTCCTACCTGACCATTGAGCTGCGGGACGAGATCCCGGCG
>JAEUJL010000280.1 GCA_016794835.1 Gemmatimonadota bacterium
CCAGCCTCGAGTGACTCGACTTCCTTGCCGACCTCACGCTGCTGGGCCGCGAGCCGTTCCGCGCGCTGGGCCGCTTCGGCGGCGCCACTGGTCGCGGTGTTGCGCTGCGCCTCCTCGAGCAGGCGTCGCGCCTGCTCCAGCTGCTCCGCGGCGGCACCACCGGACCCCGACCCGGCCGAGCCGTTGGACGATGCGGACCGACGCATCTGGTTGGCCGCATCCTGGAGACGTCGTGCGGTCTCCCGCATCTCCGGGTTCTGCTGCTCGCGCGCGAGGCGCTCGAGCTGGCGCGCCAGTTGTTCGGTTTCCTCGGCCAGCTGCCGCTGCGACCCGCCCCCGCCGCCGGCGCCCCCCTGCATCTGCTGCGCCCGCTGGCGCAGCTTCTCGTTTTCCTGCTGTTGTCTCGCCGCGAGCCGCTTCAGCCGCTCGAGGGTCTCGTCCACCTGCTGTTCCGCCTGCTCCTGCTGGCTGCGCTGCACCCCCTCGTACTGGTTGCGCATCTTGTCCGTTTCCAGCTCGAGCATGTCGGCGAGGTCGGACGCGTTGGCGTTGCCTCCGCCACCGCCCCCCCCGCCGCCCTGCTGCATGCTGACCTGGACGTCACGGAACACCGCTTCCGCGCGCTCGGCCTGCTGCAGGGCACGCTGCTCGGGACCCAGCGCGGAGCCCAGCTCGGGCTTGGCGAGCTCCTGCTCCGCCGCCTGCATCTCCTCCTGCGCTTCCTTCATGTACTCCAGGATCTTCCGGAAGCCGGAATCCGCCTGCTGGACCCCGGGACGCTGCAGGCGCGTGATCATCTGCGCGACCTGCTCCCGCAGCTTGCCCTGCGAGAGGTGGATCGTGGCCACATCCTCCCGCAGGGTGCGTGCGTTGGTCCGCGCGCTGTCGCGCTGCGCCTTGTAGGTCGCCGAGATGATCTCCCGCTGTTGCTCCACGATGGCGCCAGGGTTGTTCTCGCCGCCACCACCACCGCCACCGCCTCCCCCCTGCTGGTTCTGCCGGAAGGTGCGATCGAACGGCCGCACCGTGAGGAAGTAGATGTCACTCGCCGCCTGTTGCTTCGCCGCGCTGTTGTCCCAGGCCCGCGCGAAGTACGCGACCACGTCCCCGGGTTGCAGCCCCATCTCCTCGAGGAAGATCGTGTGGGCGGCACTCATCTCCCTGGCGCGGCGTCCGGTCCCTTCGGTCAGCGGGATGACCTGCTCGGCGCCCCCGTTGACGCGATACACCAACTCCATGCGACCGACGCCGTAGTCATCGGTCGCCTCGGCCTCGATGAGGACCTCATCCACCGCACTGGGGCGCATGTCACGCCCCGGTTTGGTGATCGAGACGCCCGGCGGGGCATCATCGAGCGCATCGATGACATACTCGATCGGCCCGGGGACCTTCGTCCCATCCTCCGCCTCGAGCTCGACGCGATAGAACCCGTCCTTCCGGATGATCATCGCCGCCGACAGCTCCGTCCCGTTCGTCACGGTGAGCGGGATGCGCGACCCGTTGTCAAACACGATGCTGCCGGCCCGCACCGTGCGGGAGACGCGCACCTGCACCGTCGCCCGCGTCCCGGCGAGCGCGGCGATGTCCCCGCCGTTGGTCACCTTCTCCGGCGCGAGGCCGGTGTATCCCGGAAAGCGCAGCTCCACGGCGACACTGTCGATCGCCGGCAGGTCCCGCACGGTGAGCCGCGCGACGGGCGAGCGCACGTTGCTGGCCTCGACGAAGTACTCGGCGTCCTCCGACACGTCGAACAGCCGCGCCGTCATCGCCCCACTGTCCGCCGAGGGCCCCATGGGGATGCGCTGCCAATCGCCATCCGCCCCTCGCCGCACGACGATCTCCACCAACTCGCTCGTGAATCCCTGCAACCGTGCGTTGACCTGCACGTCACTCCCCCGCGCCACCGTGAGGTCACCGGGCTCGAGGGCGATCGCATACACCGGGGCTGCGGCCGGGTCGCTCCAGGGCGTCAGCATCAACCGCGTCCCCTGGCGCACGTACGAGGGGCCGAACGCGATGAACGCCACGACCCCCGCCATCAGCAGGGTGGCGACCGCAGCGGACTTCAGGGTCGCGGGGCGTTCCAGGACCGGGATCTCCGGGGCGCGCTCGAGGCGTCGCACGGCGTCGGTGAGCAGGCCGCGCTCCAGCAGCGGCGACCGCGCCTCGGACTGCGTGGGCATCCGCTGGACTTCCACGGCGGAAAGCACCGCCCCGTCGAGCGAGGGCACCTTCTCCTCGAGGTACAAGGCCAGCCGGTCGTCCGTGATGCGACGCAGCAGCGGGTAGAGGATCCACCGGACCCCCACCACGGCCGCCACCAGGCCGAGGATGATGCGGCCGAGCACGACGCTCTCCGCGTTGAACCGCAGGCGCTCCATCACCGCCGCCGCCCCCCAGACCGTGACGCCTAACGCGGCGACCACGATCACGGCACCGGCGGCCAGGTGTCGCAGGCGCCAGCGCCGACGGGCCTGTCCAAGGGACAGCGCGAGGGACGCCGACGGGTTCGTGCGCTCGACCATACTCCGCATGGACACCCTCCTAGACGGGTTCCAATCGATTGACGCTTGCCCGCCGCGCCAGGACACCTTCCACCGCCAGGATCACGGCGGCCACCGCCAACACATACCACCACACGGATTGTCGCTGCTCGCGCTCCGTCAGGGCAAGCGTGGGATCGGCAGGATCGCTCGCCGACACCGCCGCCGGCGAGAGCGCCGCGACCAACCGCAGGGGATCAAACGTGGCAAAGTCGAGTTCGGCGGGCGCCACGTTGGCGGCCACCAGGATCGGCTCCGCGCCCGGGCTCCCGGAGGGACGTACCTCGTAGATCCCCGCCTCATGCAGCTCCAGGGTCGGCAGTGCGCCCTCCCCGCCGACGGCCAGGCGCTCACCGGACGGCGCCTTCACGGCCCACCGGGCGCCCCCCTCCGACGTGCCGGACAGGTCGCGCGGCGCGATCGCCTCACCCACGGCGTACGCTCGGCGACGGTCGTGGTAGTTCGCCGCATACCGCACCAGCTGGTGGACAAATGGCAGGAAGACGGGCTGTCGCGGCAAGTCGTTCCAGTAGCCGTCCAGCCCGGAGGCCCAGGTCAACACCCGTCCAGTCCCCACGCTGTGCTCGGTGAGCGCGACCCCGCCATCGTCGAACCGGGCGAGGACCCCGTCGGTCGTGTCGATGGCGCGATACCGGAAGAAGCGCGCCGCCGAGAGGTCCCCGGATCGGGCGCCGCTAAACACCGCCAGCGCCGAATGCCCCCGATCCACCGAGCCGAGGACCGCCCCACGCTGGCCGAGCCGATCTGTTGGCTGGGAGATCCGGCCAGGGACGAGCATGCGCGCCTCCGCCGGCCAGCCGCGATCCGACGTGCGTTCGCCTAACGCGGTCACCAGGCCACCGCCCGCGCGCACAAAGGAGACCAGGCGCGCCCCACCGATGCCGGGAGGCACCCCGGCATCCGCCAGGATCACCACCCTGGCCCCCGCCAGGTCCGCCGCGGTCACGCGGTCGCTCCGACGCACGGTGGCGTCAAAGGCCGGGGCATCACCGATCTCGAGGGCCCGCGCGAGAAAGACCCCGCGCTCCGGCTGCGCATCGCGATGTTCCACGACCAGCACGGGAAGGGTCGGCGGACGCGACAGCAGGAAGTGAAAGCCATCGTCCCCAGGCAACTCATCGCCATCGAGCACGACCCGCGCCGGCGTCGGTCGGGTGGGGACCGGCACCGATGCAAAGGCCACGGAGGCCCCGCCATCGCCGGGAAGGTCGACGGTCGTTCGGGCCACTTCCCGCCCACCCACCTCGAGCCGCGCCGTCACGGCGCGCTCCGCCGGACCGAGCCGGGCCAGGCGGGCGCTCACCACCACGCGCGACACGTCGCCGCCGGGGTCGCG
>JAEUJL010000349.1 GCA_016794835.1 Gemmatimonadota bacterium
ACGTACGCCGCCGCGATCGCGTCCGCGGCGGGATCCCATGGCGCCAGCACCCCGTTCACGACCAGCCGCTGGTGGGTGATGCCTAACGCGGCCAGCTCACCGCCAGCGCGCGCCGCCTCGCGCAGCGCACTGGACTCGGCGCGCGCGACCAGGATCACGGTGGTGCGGGTCGCGTCGGCCAGCGCCGCGACCGTGGCCTGGTACTGGGCACGGTGGTGCTCCAGCCCGGCCAGCGGCCCCAGGCAGCTCGCGCCGCTGCTGGAGGTATTGAGGAACCCGCTCCACGCGGAGGGGAGGGAGAGCAGGCGCAGGGTGTGGCCGGTGGGCGCCGTGTCGAAGATGACGTGGTCAAAGCGCTCCTGCAGCGAAGGATCGGCAAGGAGTGCGGTGAACTCGTTGAAGGCCGCGATCTCGACCGTGCAGGCGCCCGAGAACTGCTCCTCCATCCCGCGCACCGCCGACTCCGGCAGCACGCCGCGATAGGGAGCCACCATGCGCTCCCGGTACGCGGCCGCCGCCGCCACCGGGTCGATGTTCATGACCCACAGCAGCGGCGCCCCGGGCACCGGGGTGGGCATCGTCCCCACGCGCAGGGAAAAGACGTCGTCGAGGTTGCTTGCCGGGTCGGTGCTCACCAGGAGCGTCCGCCGCCCGAGCGTCGCGAGCGCGGTCGCGGACGCGCACGCGATGCTCGTCTTGCCTACACCACCCTTGCCGGTGAGGAAGAGGAAGCGCGTCGTGTCGGCGAGCCACGCGGGGAGCACCGGCGCGTCGACGGGGATCGTGGCGCTCGCCATCGCGCTCAGCAGCAGCCCGACCCGGGGGCACAACACCCACCGGCCGCTGGCTTCTCGGTTGATGCGGCGGTCTGGCCGCGAGAGAGGGAGGAGACCATCTCCTCACGGTTCGGGTACCGCCCGTGCACCAGCACTTCGCCGTTCACGAGCACCGCGGGGAGCGCCCCGTCCCCGAATGCCTGCAGCAGCCCCTGCACCCTCGGGTTGGCGATGAAGGCCTGCGGTTGCTGGCTCAGCCCGAAGCGGGAGACCCGCGCCCCGTGTGCTTCCAGCCAGCGGATGTCCCGCGCCATCGCGAGCAGGGCGGGGTCCACCCCGGGACCGCAAATGCCTGTGGCGCAACACATTGCCGGGTCGAACACCTCGACCGACCCCGTCAGCGTCGGCGTGGCGGGTGCTGGCTCCTGATCGGCGGTAGCGAGAGGGAGGGCACGTGACATGTCGGGCTGACCTCGGGAATCATGCGTTTGCGACGGGGCGAAAAGTTGACGCCCGCTCGTGAGGGCGAATATTGTATGCGCATAGCCGTATATGACAGCCGCATACCCACTACCCCAGGTCGTCGAACCCCCGACATGCTGCGGCGACGAGCGCGAGGGTTCGGCGTGCCATACGGACGCGCTCGAGGGGGCAACGGTCGACACGGCCGACGCCCTGTTCAAGGGATTCGCGGACCCCACGCGCATCCGGATCCTCAACGTGCTCGCGGCGGGTGAGCTCTGCGTGTGCGACATCGTGGAGCTGCTGGATGTGGCGCAGCCGGCCGTCTCGCGGCACCTGGCCTACTTGCGGCGCACCGGGCTCGTGCGCGCGACGCGCGATGGCAAGTTCGCCCACTACCAGCTGGCCCCGGCACGCGATGCCGTGCACCAGAGCCTGATGGCCTGCGTGGTCAGCTGCTTTCGCGGCATCCCCTCGTTGGACGGCGAGCGCGCGGCTGCGCTCCGGCGGGTCGCCGAGCGACGCACCACACCCTGTTGACCCTCCGCCCTGGTGACGTGATGCGCTACGCGCTGATCTCCGATATCCACGCCAACCTCCATGCCCTCGATGCCGTGCTGCACGACATCGACCACCGGGGCGACGTGGACGCCATCTACCACCTCGGCGACCTCGTCGGGTACTCCGCGTATCCCAACGAAGTGATCGCGCGGTTGCGCGAGCGCGGGGTGGCCGGGATC
>JAEUJL010000368.1 GCA_016794835.1 Gemmatimonadota bacterium
GCGATGCTCACCCCCCCGATCTCACTGCCCAGGCGATCCAGCAGGCGTCGCGCGAGGAGCGGGATATCCTCGACCCGCTCGCGCAGCGGCGGGACATGCAGCGGGAGGGTGCTGATCCGGAAGTACAGGTCACCGCGGAACCGCCCATCGGCGACGAGCGCGGGGAGGTCCTGGTGGGTCGCCGCGACCAGCCTAACGTTCACCTGCCGGTCCTTGACCGCGCCGACGCGACGAAAGGCCTGGTCCTCGACCACCTTGAGCATCTTGGGCTGCAGCGACAGTTCCATGTCGCCGATCTCGTCCAGGAAGAGCGTGCCCCGGTTCGCCAGCTCGACGAGCCCCAACTTCGTCGTCACGGCCCCGGTGAACGCGCCGCGTTCGTAGCCGAACAGTTCGCTCTCGAGCAGCTCGCGCGGAAGCGAGGCGCAATTCAGGTCAACGATCGGCTCGTCGCGCCGCGGGCCGTTCTCGTGGATCCAGCGGGTCAGCACTCCCTTGCCGGAGCCGGTCTCCCCGCGCAGCAGGACCGGGCGATCGGTCTCGGCGACGCGCAGGGCCTGGTCACGCAAGCGCTGGATCGCCGCGGAGGTGCCGAGGAAAGGATCCAGGGGGGCGCGCTCGCGCCGGACCTGGCGCGCCATGCGTTGCTGTCGCTCGCGCTGCCGCTCCATCGCCCGCTCGATGACGACCAGGAGCGTCGGGAGCGAGACCGGCTTCGTCAGGAAGTCCTCGGCCCCCTCGCGCATCGCCTGGACCGCCAGCTCGACCGACCCATGACCCGTGAGCACGATGATGGGCGTGGTCGCGCTGATCGCGCGAAGCCGCGGAAGCAGGTCGATGGCCGTCGCATCTGGCAGCTTGTAGTCCGAGACGACCACCGTGGGGCGCTCACGCTCGAAGATCCGTTCGCCCTCGCTCGCGCTGGCGGCTTCGGTCACGGCGTAGCCGTTCGCTTCCATGAAGTCGCGGACGGCGAACCGGATGACCGGATCGTCCTCGATGAGGAGCAGGCGGGGGGTGGTCACGTGGGCACGGGGAGGGGAGTGGCAGGAACGTGCAGGGTCACCACCGCCCCTTGCACCACGCCATTGGCATCGACCCGGTTCCCGGCCTGAATCTTAACACCATGCTGGTGGGCGACGCGGTGCGCGATCGCCAGGCCGAGTCCGGTCCCCCCGGGCCGGCGGGTCACAAAGGGCTCAAAGACGTGCGGCAGCATGTCGGGCGGGAACCCCGGACCGGCATCGCTGACCTCCAGCTCGATCCCGTCGGCCAGCGCCGTGGCGCGCAGGGTGACTTCGCTCTCCCGGGGCGCATGCTGGATGGCGTTGGCGCCGAGGTTCACGAGGAGCTGCCCGAAGCGCACGCGATCGACCTCGACCACCTGGTCACCGGCGGCGCCGAGCCGCCACTGAAGGTGAACGCCCGCGGAGGCCGCGAGCGGGGCCAGGGCCAGCTCCGCGGCATGGGCGAGGTCTGCGATGGAGGTGGGGCGGCGCTCGAGCGCGGCGGGCCGGCCGTAGTCGAGCAGGTCGCGCATGAGGTCGGACAGGCGCTGCACCTGCGCGTCCAGCAGCGGGACCATCCGGGCGACATCCGGCTGGGCGGCGAGGCGGTGGCGCGCCGCGTCGAGCAACGACGAGATGGCAAACAACGGATTGCGCACTTCGTGGGCCACGCCGGCCACCAGCTCGCCCATGCGCGCCATCGTCTCGCGGCGCTGCACCTCGTGCTGCAACGCGAGCAGGTCGGTGAGTTCCTGCAGCACGAGGATGACCCGCTGGCCGTCGTTGCTCGTGACGGCGCTGGCCGACCACGTGCGCCCCGCCTCATCGACCAGTTGCTGCCCGAGCTGGCGCTGCGTCGCGACCTGCGCGAGCGCCGACCAGAACGGCGACCGGAGCTCGTCACCCAGGGCGCGCCCTCCGGGCACGTCGGGGGCCGCTCCGGTCAGGGCGACCGCCGCACGATTGCCGCGCTGCACGCGCGCCTGTCCGTCGAGGACGAAGATCGGCTGGGAGATCGCGTCGAAGGTGGCCTGCCATTCATCGGCCGCCTGTTGCGTCACCGCGCGAGCGACCCGCTCGGCGTGCAGCTCGCGGGCGCGTTGTTCCGCGCGGGTGCGCTCCGACGTGTCATGCACGATGACGTGGACACGATGCCGCGGCATGGGCGAGAGGTACAGCTCGACGGGCCGGGTTTCCCCGGTGAGCTGCCGGTGGACCACCTCGGTCAGGTGGACCCCGATGGTCGCACCCAGCTCCAGCAGGTCATCCAGCGCCGTCGGCTCCGCCCACAGGCTCGCAGCGGGGCGCCCGATGAGCGCGTCCGGCTCCGCGCCGTAGAAGTCCGCGGCCGCCCGGTTCGCCTCCAGGATCACCGCCTGCACGGCATCCAGGAGGAGTTGCGGTGCGGTGCCCTTGTCAAACAGGGCGCGGTAGTCGTCGGAGGAACTCAGGAGCCGGGGTCGGGGAAGGCGGCACAGTGCGTGCCGCCCCCCGCCGGCGCAAGGCGCCGCTTACCGGCCGCGCGTCAGCAATTCCTCGATCAAGTCGATCGCACGCTTGTCCCCGGATTGCCCGAGCCAGAATAGCGCCTTCTTGCGCAGCTCGGGGTCCTTGCTGGTACGCACGATGTTCACCAGGCCGGGGATTGCCTCGTCCCGCGGCCGCTGCGAGAGGGCAAACACCGCCTGTTCGCGGACTTCGCGATCGATCGCCGCCTCGCCCACCAGGTCCTTGAGGCCCTGGGTCGCGGGAGCCTCGGCCGCCTGTCCGAGCCAGAAGACGGCCTGGGTGCGGGCGCGCTGCGGCCGCGAATCGTCGCGCGCCAGGCGAAGCAGCTCGCGCCACACTTCGATGCTATCGACGAGGGTCGCGGGGAAGATCGCGCGTTCACTGGCCTTTCCCTCACCCGTGCGGGCGATGTCGAGCAGGAGGTCCGCCGCCTGCCGGGCCGAGAGCAGGCCGAGGTCGGTGGCGGTGGCACCGGACCGCCATCGCCCGCCCACGTAGAAGCGGACATCGTCCACGCGTCCATCCACCTTGTCGATGACCACACGACCCGGGCCGGTATCGCACTCGACGTCGTATTCCACGTCACGACTCGCCTTGCTGTCGAGCCGGATGCCGTCACGCCCCACACGTCCGGTGCGCCAGATATTCTGGCCCTGGCCACAGACCCCCGGGCGCAGGGTGAAGGTGAACCGGACCTGGCCGTCACGGACGGCGTTGAGTCGGGAGGACTGGGCCGGCAGGCCGGCGGCAGCCGCAAGGACGACGGCGGCGGCCCAGGCGGGGAACTTCGCGCGGGCACTCATCGGGTGATCAGCTCCTCGATGGCCTTGAGGGCCTTCGGGTCCTTGGACTGCCCGAGCCAGAAGATCGCGCGCTTGCGCATCTCGCGATCCTTGTCGGTGCGGGCGATGTCGATGAGCTTGTCGACGGCACCGGCATCGCGTCGTTGGGCAAGCACGAAGATCACCTGCTCGCGCATCTCCCGGTCGGTCACGCGGTCGTACATCTGGCCCAGCGCCTCGATGGACACCGCCTTGTTCTGCCCGGCCCAGAACAGGGCCTTCTTGCGGATCTCCACGTCCTCCTTCTCGTTGGTCGCGAGATCCATCATCCACTTGTCCGTGGCGGGTGAGCGCACCTGCGACAGGGAGAAGATGATCTTGTCCTTGAGCTCCTCGTCGTTCACCCGTGCGAACAGCCCGATGAGGAGGGTGGCGTTCTCCGCGGACTTCTGCTGGCCGAGCCAGAAGATCGCCTGTTCGCGTTGCTGCTTCGGGGCGTTGTCCCGCTGGGCCAGGTCCCGGAGCATGGCGGCGGCGCGCGGGCTGCGGTGCTGCGACAGTGCGAAGACCGCCTTGTCGAGCACGTCCTCGTCCTTCTCGGTCTTGAGGATCTCCTCGAGCATGGTGACCGCCCGATCGTCGCGCAGCTGCCCGAGCCAGAAGACGGCCTGCTCACGCACCTCGCCATCGGGGTCGGAGCGCAGGCTGTTCATGAGGATGTCCGCCGCGCGCGCCTCGCGCTTCTGCGAGACCAGGAAGATCGCCTTGCGCCGGAGCGCGGCCGAGCAGCGATCGCGCCGGGCGAGGGTCTTCTCGAGGATCGGGAGTGCCGCGTCGGCATCCATCTGGAGGAGCGCGTTGAGCGCCTCGACGCGTTCGTCATCGTCGTCGTCCGGGCACCCCTGTTCCTGGCTGGTGGCGCGCGGCCGCGTGCCGCCACTCGCGGACCCGCTGCCGCCGCTGGAGGACCCGGAGCCGCCGGAGGCACCGGCCACTTCCCGGATCTCGCGGGCGCACCCCTCGTTCCCCTGCGAGGCCAACGCGCCGCAGACGCGCACCCGGAGCGCCCGCGCATCGCGGTTCACCGCCCGGGGAAACTCGGTGGCCAGGGCATCCAGGGATGACAGGGCGGTCTGCAACCCGGTGGTCGATCCCAGGCGGGCGCTGGCGAAGGCGTGCCAGTACAGGGCGTCGCCGGCAATGGCCGCCTTGCGGTCGCGCGCCCGGACCTGCATGAACAGCTCGGCAGCGCGTCGGTAGTCTCCGCGGTCGAGGGCGCGGCGGCCCATGCGATAGAGGGAGTCCGCCGCCTGGTCAGGCTCCGCGAGGTCCCGCGGGGCGAACGACGAGAGCGCGGACAACCCGCTCAGCGCGGCCAGCGAGGACACGCCAGGGACGAGGGCGCGGGCGCTGGCCGCGACCTCACGCGAGAGGTCCGCCAGGGTGGGCTGCGCGACGGCCGGGATGGCGGCGCCGAGCATGAGGGTCAACAGCGTGGTGGTCTGCATGGGGTGCTCCTGGTCAGGTGCCGCGCACGGGGGCGGGCACGGAGGTTCGTAATCGGGACAGCAGGTCGCCGTCGCGCAGCGAGCGATCCACGAGGGTCTTGTCATCCGCGCTGGCCGCACTGGAGAGCCGGACGATCTTGGCCAGCGTCAATTCGAGGTCTTCGAGCAGGGCCCGGCGCTCCGGCGTGGCGGCGGCGGGGGAGTCGAGCAACAAGCGGGTCTCCGACAGCATGTCTTGCGCCCAGCGCGTCACGGCCGGGTCGACGGCCGCATCGCCTAACGATGATCGGGTCGTGGTCAGCAGCACCTCGGCGCGGTCAAAGAGGTCCCGGGTGGCCACGTCGTACACCGGTGAGGCGTCGCGCGTCGCGGGGGGCGTGGCCGGCGTGGCGCGGCGGGCGCCGGTGGTGACCCCCGCCTGGTACGCCACCGCCACCAGCACCGCGGCTGCGGCGACCATCGGCCCCACCCGTCGCAGGGTCCACCGACCCCCGATCGACGGCGTCGCGCCGCTGGCCGGGGCCGTGGCGACCCCGGCACGAATCGCGGACCACATCGCCTCGCGCGGGACCGTCGCCGGCGGCCGGTTGTAGTCGGCGGCCGCGTCCACCACCCATCGGTCGAACATCTCATCCTCGCTCATGCGCTCCATGCTCCAGCAAAGGCGGCCAGTCGTTCGCGCAGCCGGGCCCGGGCCCGGAAGAGCTGCGCCTTGGAGGTGCCGGTCTCGATGCCGAGGGCCCGGCCGATCTCCTCGTGCGTGAATCCTTCCACATCGTGCATCACGAACACCGTGCGGTATCCCGGCGGGAGGTCATCAATCGCCCGGTGCAACCGGTCGCGGAGGTCGGGATCCGCCCGACGCGCCGTGGCGCCTAACGTGTCCAGTTCCTCCATCCCCGTTTCGCGCGCCCGCAACCGCTTCACCTTCCGGAGCCCGTTCAGCACCACCGACATCGTGATGGTGTGGAGCCAGGTGCCAAAGGCGGACTCCCCCCGAAAATCCCCCAACTTGCCGAAGGCCCGGATGAACGTGTCCTGCGTGAAGTCCCGCGCGAGGTCGTCGTCACCCGCCATGCGATACGCCAGGCGGTAGACCCGGTCGACATGGGCGTCATAGAGGGCCCGCTGTGCGTCGGGCTCCCCTGCGGCCGCTCGTGTGACCAGTGCGCGTTCGTCCAAGATCCGTCTGCTCGGTTCGTTGTGCCCCCGATGGCCCCGCCATCAGGTCAGCCTTGGGACACAGGGCTCCCCCCAATGGTTGCGCGGCCACGGCCGGTGTGCGAGCGCCGGTTACGATCACCGCGGCCGCGCCCCATATTGCCGCCCCCATGACCACCGCCCCCACCTCGCCCCCCCTCGCCGACCAGACCTGGTGGCGTTGGGCCGCCGTGGTGGGCGTCGCCCTGGCGGTCATCCTGGCCGGGGCGCCAGAGGGGATCACGCCGGAGGGGTGGCGGCTCTTCGCGATCTTCCTCGCGACCATCGTCGGGAGCATCCTGCGCCCGGCACCGCCCAGCGCCGTCGTGTTGTTCGGTGTCTGCGCCATGGCCGTCACGAAGACGATGACGCCAGCCCTGGCACTCAAGGGCTACTCCGACCCGGTGGTCTGGCTCGTCCTCTGCGCCTTCTTCATCTCGCGCGGCGTCATGAAGACGGGGCTGGGTCGACGGATCGCCTTCCTCTTCATCCGCGCGCTGGGGCGCAAGTCGCTCGGCCTGGGATACGCCCTGGTCGGGACCGACGCCCTCCTGGCCACGATCGTCCCCAGCAATAGCGCGCGCGCCGGCGGCATCGTCTTCCCGATCGTCCGGAGCCTCTCCGAGGCCTACGATTCCACCCCGGGGGCCACCCGCCGTCGCCTGGGCGCCTACCTGATGAAGACGGTCTACCAGTGCGACGTGATCGCCTGCGCCATGTTCATCACCGGCCAGGCGTCCAATGTGATCATTGCGAAGTTTGCCATGGACGCCGCGGGGATCGAGCTGACGTACGCCAAGTGGATGCTCGGCGGGATCGTCCCGGGGCTGGTCGCGCTGCTTCTCGTGCCGTGGGTGCTCTTTCGCCTGTTCCCGCCCGAGGTGAAGGAAACACCCCACGCGACCGAGTTCGCGCAGGAGGAATTGCGGAAGATCGGGCCGATGGTGCGCGGCGAGAAGCTGATGCTGGCCGTCTTCGCGTTCGTGGCCCTGTTGTGGATGACCCCCTCGATCCACGGGATCCACTATGCGGTGGTGGCCCTCCTCGGCGTCTGCACCCTCCTGCTGACCGGGGTGATCGAGTGGAGCGACCTGCTCGCGGAGCGCCAGGCGTGGGACACGTTCATCTGGTACGGGGGGCTGGTGCGCATGGCGGAGGCCCTGGGTGACACCGGGGTCACGAAGCGCTTCGCCGAGGTCGCGGGCGGATGGACGGCCGGCTGGGACTGGACCGCGGCGCTCCTGATCCTCGTGGTCATCTATTTCTATGCGCACTATGCCTTCGCGAGCATCACGGCGCATGCGACGGCCATGTTCACCCCCTTCCTGGTCGTGGCCATCGCGGCCGGCGCCCCCCCACAACTCGCCGTGTTGTCCCTCGCGGCGGCCTCCAACCTCGACGCGTCACTCACGCACTATGGCACAACCCACGCCCCCATCTACTTCGGAGCCCAATACGTGACCCAGCGAGAATGGTGGCGACTCGGGTTCATCGTGTCCCTCGTGACGTTAGGCACGTGGGGCACGGTGGGCGTGGCGTGGTGGAAGCTGCTGGGGTGGTGGTGACCATGCGTGCCATTCGCCCCGACACCGCCGATCGCCCGCGCCAGCTGGCGGACCTCGAGACGCCCTGCGCGCTCGTGGACCTCGACCGGCTGAGCACGAACCTGGACGCCATGGCGTCCTACACGATCCTGCACGGGCTGACCCTGCGCCCGCACGTCAAGACGCACAAGTCGCCGCGCATCGCCGCCGAGCAGGTGCGCCGCGGCGCCGCCGGCCTCACCTG
>JAEUJL010000380.1 GCA_016794835.1 Gemmatimonadota bacterium
CAGGTGCAGCGGATGCACCTCGTGTGTGATTTGTTCGCCGGCCACGCCGGTGTGGAGCCTGACGTGGCGCGGTGGCCCGGGCTGGAGCGCGCGCTCCTGTTCGGGGTGCAGTCGCCGGCCCGGTTTCGCTTGCAGGGACCGGATGCACTCGCAGACGCTGCAGCGCAGTTGCGGGCCGATGTGAGCGCGTTTGGCGCCGTGGATCAGGCGACGCTTACCGAGGCGGAATCAGCACAACTGCGCGCGCTCGCGCCGCCTACCGCCGACACGAGCCAACGCATCGAACGCCCAGGTCGTGCCTGAAGACGAGCACATCGGTGCCCGCCCGGCGACACCCGGGCGTTGGAGGCGGAATCTCATCATGGTCGCCGAGGGACAATCCTGGGAGCTGACCCTCCCGTGCGCGCTCCAGCGACGGGATCAATCTGACACCCGTATGGAGTTGACGCAGAGTCGATTACAACCGCAGGAGCGCTCGCCTTGCGCCACGTGACCTTGCACGATGGTATGGCGACCAAGGCTTGGCCGTAACCGCTATAAGCGCTGGAAACCAAGGACACGATCTCACTCCCATCCTCTGAGTATCCGAGGAACAGGAGGCCCCGCCCCGATTCGGACCAGAGTGTAGAGACCTGGCCGGTTGAAAGAGACAACCCGTAGGCCGTTCCAGCATCCAACGCCCCCACAAAGGGTGTTGGTAGCGGAGGCACTATGGTCGGGCCACGGGTGACAGAGACGAGCGCGGTGTCGCCGATCGAGGGGTAGGCTACATGCGCAAACACCGGGACGTTGGCGCCCGCGTTACCGCTCGTGACGGTGCGACTTGAAAGTAGTGATGCACCTGCGAAGTGGTCGACGATCACATCGAAGGGGCCTCCACCGACAGGTACGGGCGCTGTGGTCGTGTAAACGGTGGAGTCCCCGTC
This sequence comes from Gemmatimonadota bacterium, assembly GCA_016794835.1. Classification (GTDB taxonomy): domain Bacteria; phylum Gemmatimonadota; class Gemmatimonadetes; order Gemmatimonadales; family Gemmatimonadaceae; genus RBC101. The sequence goes on from JAEUJL010000380.1 coordinate 927, forward strand.
ATGCGAGGCGGAGACAGCCGAGCGCCACGAACCGGATGGAACGGCCCCCGCCGGAAGCGAACTGGGGGCCCAAGACCCGTTCGGTTGCCAGGCGAAACGCACACTGCCAAAGCCAGCGACCCGACCTCCGTGATAGCTCTCGATAGTCGGATTGAGTGACGTGCTCGTCCCAATGACCTCAGTGGTGGTGCCCCGACGCACAAGGAGCTGGTTTCCGTCGCTCCACATTCTGTTGCCGCAGAGGGGCGCGCCCGGGCGTTCGGCGGCGAGCCGGAGGGGCTCGTACGCATCGAGCACAGGATAGCCGTACACACGGACGTTGCGTCTTGCCGCACCTGGGACAAGGAGCAACTTGAGCGAATCTGCGGACAGGCGTGGGTCGAAGGACTTCAGCAGCGCCGCAGCGCCAGAGACGAGGGGCGTGGCGAACGAGGAGCCAGTGAAGGGTGCTCCTGACCCGTTGACCCACGCACCGATGCCTTGACCTGGTGCGAGCAGGTCGATGCGTGAATCATTCAGCGGAGCATAGAGTGCGGTCGAGTTGTGCCCCATCGCGCTGACGACAATTGTGGTTGCGGGCAGGCTATCCCGTATGAGCGGAAAGAAGGATCCCCTCACGTCCCCGTTCTTAACGTTGCCGGCCGAAAGAACCAGCAGTGGCCGGGGCACCCCCAAAGAATCGAGGCTGCGCCGGAGGCCGCCGACCACGGCGCGCAGCGCGGAATCGGCGACCGGGTTGCCAACGTTGTAGAGGGCGACACTGTCAGCACCAAGCGAAATCGAGATCACGGTTGCACCTGCACGCGTCGCATCAACAATCTGCTGCAGTATCTCCTCTGGGTATACGAGTCGCCTTCCGGTTGTTGAATCTTTCATCGGGCGATTCTGAGCATCGACGCTCGTTGGATCCCATGCCGAGAATGCGGCCCCCCAGGCGACGCCCGTAATCCCGGTGCTATTGTCCCCAACCGACCCGATGACCGACAGGACGGCGGCACCGTGACGGATTGTATCGCCACTGAGGTTGGCGTTGTATGAGGCACGATAGCCAGGCATGTCATGACCCGAGGGGGCCTGGAATCCGTAGTCGATTACCGCCACGTGCGCAGCAGTATCCGCGAGTGAGCATCCCCAGCCCAGGGGCGTTCGCACAAACTGGGCCCCCCAAGATGCGCGGAGCGCGTTCGGAGAAAGCAGCGAGTCACCGCGGACGCGCCAGTCGCCTCGCTGCCACCCTGCACCATCGTTGGGACGCCTCCATGCTGGGACCACGTCGAGGCGCAGCTGACGACGAGTCCACACAACCGACGCTTGCGCTCCAAGGATCACCTCTGCTGCGACCAGGGTTGCCTGAGAAGTGTCTGTCGGCAACTGCAAGAGGTACATCCCGCCGTCAACCGCGGGGTCCGGTCGCCCGCCTACGACGCGGCCGTTCACCAACCCCACTACCCTGGCCTTCTCCTGTTGAGTTGTTCCGCGGACGAAGCCAACGTAGAGCACTCCGTGATAGTACTTGAGGCCAGAGGAAGGCGTGATGATCCTGTTGAGAAGGGAGTGAGGAATCGAGTCCGGCGCTTGCGCGGGCACGAGTTCCTGTTCTTGACCTGTCGCAAACAGCTTCAGCCGCGTCCGGTGACTCCACGTTGTCCCGCGAAACTCCACCCAGCGCCGCTGCGTCCGGGCCCCGGGCATGAGCACCTGCGGCTGGCCCGCGGGCGCCAGGTAGCCGTCAAACCGCCAAAAGGCGATTCGTCCGGTGGCGCTCGCCGAATCCGGCTGGTATCCGAGAATATCGTTCGCCCCTCCGACGGGATTCCCGTTGGCGTCCAGTCGCGTGACACTGTCCGCGTTGAAGCGGAGCTGTACCCGCGGCACGATAGCCGCCGTCCCCAGGTTCTCCATCACGATCGCGACCCGTAACGCTCCGGTCGCAGCGTCGAAGGTCGCTGCCGTATCACTCAACAACCGAATCTGGTTGAGCGCGCACGACGCCGAGTTGAAGATCGGCTCGACAATCGGCGCTCCACCGGCGTCGAACCGCACCTGAAAGCGCGCGCAGCCATCACTGACCCCCAGGTCAACAATCGGGTCCGGAATGGCGATCCGCAGGCCCCGCGGCTCCTGGGGATCGCCGCACCCAGCGCACAACGCGACGACCATTCCCAACACCTGTAGCATCTCGCGTCTCCGGCCAGGGTTCGCTCGCATATTACACGCCGCTCCGGGAAAAGAGTTACGCACGCCGAGCCGTAACGACCTGGCGACGGCCTTCCCCGGCACTCTAGCGACCTAACTCGGAAAAAATAAAGTGAGTCTGGTCACATCTCCCGCTCCTTGCGACGGCGACGATGTTGAGGTGCGACCCCGGACACCGCACGCCGGCTACCACGCAGCCCGGCCTGACCTACGCCCCTCCGGCCCCCACATCGCCTTCCACAGCGCCCCCCGGCGGCACCGTAACCCCACGCACACCGTGCCTCGCCACCAGCCCAGCCACCGTCCCATCCATCAGCACTTCGCGCACGAACCCGGCCACCCACTCGGCCGCCGCCACGCGCCCCCGCGGAATACCGATCGCCTGCTGGACCGTCAGGAAGGCCCCGTCGAGGACCCGTCCCCCGGGAGTGCGGGTGACCACATCGACCAGGTGCGGGCGCAGCCCCGCGAGCGCCTCGAGCCCGTCGTGGTGGAACCGTTCCGCCGACGCGGGAAGCCCATCCGCCGGAACCAGCGTCGCCTGCCTGATGATGCGCTGCAGGGCGAGGTGGTAGGCACTCCGGTCAGCGACCCCTATGCGAATCCCCGGCCGGTCCACCTCATCGGGCGTGGACGCCGTGGAGGACTCCCGCACCAGGAAGGTGGCCTCGATCCCGATGTATGGCGGCGAGAAGACCACATCGCTCCGCGCGGCGTCGGCGCCGATGAACGCGACATCCCACACCTCCTCGCGGGCAGCGTCGGCCACCTTCCCCGCATCGGCATACCCGATGAAGGTGACCGGCACACCGAGACGCGCCCCCAGCTCACGGCCCAGATCGGCCGCCACTCCCCGTCCCTCACTTGCCGGAGCGGGGACGAGCAGGAAGTTCGCGTGATTCAGGGCCACGCGGAGCACCCCCCGCGGCGCAAGCGCGGCGCGTACTACGTCAGTCACCGAGGCATCCATAGGTCGCCCCATGGTGACACAGAAATCACGCCGCCACAAGCGACGCGACGCCGCCACCATTAGCCTTCCGCGACCCTGCTGACTCCCCGCACGATGGCCACCTCCCGGAAGGACCAACCGCTCCGTGCAGCGGCCTCCCCCGCGATGCACCTGGTGCACCGCCCGGACTCCACCGGGACGCCCCTCCACGTGCAGGTGTACCGGCAGCTGCGCGAGTGGATCCTCGCCGGCACCCTGCGCGCGGGCGCACGGCTCCCCTCGGCGCGGACCCTCGCACGCGACCTGGGTATCTCGCGCAACACGGTCGAGGCAGCGTTCGCCCAGCTACGTGTCGAGGGATTCATCACGCGTCGCGTCGGCTCGGGCACCGTGGTCGCCACCACCGCCGCCGAGGTCGCCCCTTTCGCGCAGCGGCCCGCGACAACACCGGACGCGTCCGTCCCCACGGCCCGACTCTCGCGACGCGGGGCGGTCATTGCACGGCTCGGGATCGCGGAGATGGAGGAAGACCGCCTGTCGAGCGTGGGGGCGACCGACGTCCGTGGCTTTCCCAGTGAGGTCTGGCGCCGGATGCTGGCGCGGCGCGCGCGTGACGGCGGGGCCGGGATCCTGCGATCCGGCGACCCGTTCGGCCTCCGGCCGCTGCGCGAGGCCGTGGCCGACCATGTGCGCCTCACCCGCGGCGCTGTGTGCGATGCGTCCCGGGTGGTCATCGTCAACAGCACGCAGCAAGCGATCGACCTGGCAACGCGCATCCTCCTCGACCCCGGCGACGCGGCGGCGATGGAAGAGCCCGGGTATCCCAGTGCGCGCGCCGCCCTCGCCGCGTCCGGAGCCACGGTGCACCACATCCCGGTCGACGCGGACGGATTGCGCGTCGATCGCCTGCGCGCCCACCGCACGGTGCGCCTGGCGTACGTCACCCCGTCGCACCAGTACCCGTTAGGCATGACCCTTTCGCTCCCCCGCCGGCTCGCGCTGTTGCAATGGGCCGCCACCGGGGAGAGGTGGATCATCGAGGACGACTACGACTCGGAGTTCCGGTACGCGCGCCATCCCCTGGCCGCGCTGCAGGGACTCGACCGGCGCGGACGGGTGCTCTACGTCGGTACCTGGAACAAGGTGTTGTTCACCGGGCTCCGGCTGGCCTACCTCATCCTGCCCGCGCCCCTGGTCGAGCCGTTTGCCGCGGCCCGCCGCGTGACCGATGGCTTCTCGTCCCCGCTCCTCCAGGCCGTCCTCGCCGACTTCCTGTCCGGCGGGCACTTCGCCGCCTACCTCCGGCAAGCGCGCGCACACTACGAGGCGTGTCGCGACACGCTCGTCGCGGAGATCGCGGCGCGTTGGGGAACGGCCGTCACGGTGGGTCCATCGGACACCGGGCTGCACCTGGTGACGCACTTGCGCTCCCAGGCCGACGAAAGCCGCCTCGCACGTCGCGCCAAGGGGCACGGGCTCGTGCTCACCCCGCTGTCGCGTCACTACGCCGGGGAACCAAGGCAGCGCGGGCTGCTCATCTCCTATGGCGGGTCGAACCCGGCCGCGATCCGGAAGGCGATCCGCGAACTCGCGCCGGACGTCACGCGCCGGTCGTCGTGACCCGGCCGCGCACGAGCGCAGGATAATTGGCACCATCCCCTGCGTCGAAATGGCGCTGTAGGTGGGGCCGATAATCCGGCAGGCTTCGGGACGCCGTGCGAATGCCCGCCGGCCACCTCGCTGCACACCATGCCCGCCTCCGTTCCCGATCGCCCCGCCCCGGACGAGTACGCCCCGTACTACGCCCGCTACATCAACCGTGTGCCTACCGGTGACCTGGTCGCCCTCCTCGCCGCGCAGGTCGCGACGTTCCGGACGACGTTCGGCGCCGCGGCCGAGCCCCGCGCCGGCTTCCGGTACGCACCGGGCAAGTGGTCGCTCCGCGAGGTCATCGGTCACCTGATCGACACCGAGCGCGTGTTCACCTTCCGGGCAATCAGCTTTGCCCGGGGGGATCAGCACCCGCTGCCCTCCTTTGACCAGGATGCGTGGGTGCCCCTGGCGCACTTCGATGCACGCCCGCTCGACTCCCTCGTCGAAGAGTGGAGCATGCAACGCGCCGCCACCATCGCCATGGTGCGCGGACTCCCGGACGATGCCCTGCTGCGGCGCGGCATCGCGTCCGACGTCTCCTTCACCGTGCGTGCGTTGCTGCATATCCCGCACGGCCACCTCGAGTATCACGTCGAGCACGCGCGCACACACTACGGCGTTGGGTGATGCGCACGCGACCCGTTGCCCTCGCCTCGTGCGCGGCGCTGCTCGCCCTGGCGCCAGCGCCCCACCCCGCGTCCGCCCCTGACGCTCGGCCCCGGCGCATCGACATCCGGCATCTCGCCCTGGACCTGCGCCTCAATTGGGCGCAGTCGCGCGTGGAGGGAACGGCCACGCTGACCTTCACGCCGCTCCGGCCCACGCGCGTCATCACCCTGGATGCCGCGTTTCTCGCGATCGCCCGCGTGACCCTGGGCCGCGGCACGTCGCTGGAGTTCACGAACGGTGGAACGGCCGACGACGATGCCCTGCGCATCACCCTCGACCGCACCTATGCCCCGGGCGAGTCCATCGACGTACAGATCGCGTACCACTCCACCTGGGTGAATCACGCGGACCCCAACGCCCTCGGTGGGAGCAACGGCAAGGGCGTCCGCTTCTTCCAGCCGACGACCACCGAACC
>JAEUJL010000389.1 GCA_016794835.1 Gemmatimonadota bacterium
CGCGGCGACCTCGTCGTGGCGCTGACGGACACGACGCAGGGGGCGCGTGTCCTCGCGGAGCTGGCGCGGACCGGGACCGGGGCGGCCGCCTCGGCGCACCGCGGCGCCGGTCGCACCGGCAGGACGCGCCTCGTCACGGCGGACTACAGCTTCCTGCAGTTGGCGGCCTGGCGCGACGACCTCTTCGAGACGGTGCTCGACGTACCGGAGATGGAGTTTCTCGATCTCGATGAGCGGGCCAATCGCATCGTGATTGGCCTGACGGACGCACGGGCTATCAGCGCGCTGGCTGCGGTCGCGGCGCAGCGACGCATCCCGGACGGGGCCGTGGAGTACCAGGTCGTCGCGCCCGGCTTTGCCTTTCAGAGCCTGGCCGACCGCGTGCGGCCCGCGGTTGGGGGGCTCGAGGTGTTCCGGATCGTCGGGAACCTGGCCCAGTCCTGCACCCTGGGGTTGGTCGTTCGCCGCATCGCCGACAATGGCTACCTGATGAACTCCCATTGCACCACGACGTTCTGGGGGTTGGACACCGACCGCTGGTTCCAGGCCACCGCGAATGCGTTCGATGTGCTGGGAGACGAAATCCACGATCCTCCGGGATTCGCCTGCGGGTTCCGTGGTCGCAAGACCTGCCGCTACAGCGATGCGGCGTTCGTCCGGGAGGGGGTCGTCCCGCGGCGCCTCGGTCACATCGCCCGACCGACCTTTGTCACGACCGTGGACGGGGCGGCCGGCTCCATCGAGATCGATTCGCTCCGCCCGACCTTCGATGTGGTCTCGACCGCGACCGGGATCTCCATGGGGGATTTCGTCGACAAGGTCGGAATTCAAACCGGGTGGTCCACCGGGGAGGTCGAGCGTACGTGCAGCGACCTGCGCGGTCCGACGCTCCGCCACCGGGTCCTGTGCCAGGACGAGGTCAAGCTCTACGCCGACTTCGGCGACAGCGGCTCTCCCGCGTTCGTCTTCCTCGGCGGCTCGGTCCAGGCCCGGGGGGTGCTCTGGGGAGGGCGGCGGTACGCGGTTCGGCGACAAACGTCGTTTATCTCACCCATGGCCAATATCATCCTGGATCTGGGGGCAATGTCGGCCACCGTGCCCTGAGAAGGGACGGCGTGGGGCCATTGAACAGCGGGGGGGCTTGTGATAATTTTCACAAGCTCCCCCGGAGCATTTCCTGACTCCCGCACCACCGAGCCCCCGACATGGCGTCTGAAACCATCCTTCGCCCCGGCGAAATCAAGGACATCCTCCTCCGCGAGATCGAAGCGGCGGACCTGCACGGCATCGACGTCGATGAAGTGGGGACAGTCCTCGAAGTGAAGGACGGCGTGGCCCGCATCTATGGCCTCAAGAAGGCGATGGCGGGCGAAATGCTCGACATCACGGCCAAGGAGACGGGGAACCAGGTGACTGCGGTCGCGCTGAACCTCGAAGAGGACAACATCGGCGCCGTCATCCTCGGCGACTACCTCCAGCTGAAGGAAGGGGACGAGGTTCGTCGCACGTCGCGCGTGCTCGAGGTGCCGGTCGGTCCGGCCATGGTCGGGCGCGTGGTGAATCCGCTGGGCGAGCCCATCGACGGACGCGGCCCCATCGCCGCCACCATGCAGCGCCGCGTGGAATCGCCGGCCCCGGGCATCATCGTTCGCCAGCCGGTGAAGGAGCCGCTCCAGACCGGCATCAAGGCCATCGACTCCATGATCCCGATCGGCCGCGGCCAGCGCGAGCTCATCATCGGTGACCGTGGTACGGGCAAGACGGCGATCGCGATCGACACGATCATCAACCAGAAGGGCACGGGGGTTATCTGCGTCTACGTCGCCATCGGCCAGAAGGCGTCGACGGTGGCCTCGGTGGTGGAGCGCCTCAAGCAGGCGGGCGCGATGGAGTACACGATCGTCGTGGTTGCCGCGGCGTCGGACCCGGCCCCGATGCAGTACATCGCCCCCTACTCGGGGGCGGCGATGGCCGAGTACTTCATGTACCACGAAGGCAAGCCGACCCTGTGCGTGTACGACGACCTGTCCAAGCAGGCCTCCGCGTACCGCCAGCTGTCGCTCATCCTGCGGCGTCCGCCGGGTCGCGAGGCGTTCCCGGGCGACGTGTTCTACCTCCACTCGCGTCTCCTGGAGCGTGCGGCCAAGCTGCGTGAAGACGCCGACGTGGTCGACAACAAGATGATCTTCAAGCCGGGTGGCTCGTTGACGGCCCTTCCGGTCATCGAGACGCAGGCCGGCGACGTCTCGGCCTACATCCCGACGAACGTCATCTCGATCACCGACGGGCAGATCTTCCTCGAGACCGACCTGTTCTTCGCGAACGTGCGTCCCGCCATCAACGTCGGCGTCTCGGTGTCGCGCGTCGGTGGATCGGCGCAGATCAAGGCGATGCGTTCGGTGGCCGGCCGCCTCCGTCTCGACCTAGCGCAGTTTCGTGAGCTCGAGGCCTTCGCGGCCTTCGCGTCGGACCTGGACGCGGCCACCAAGAAGCAGCTGGAGCGCGGGGCCCGCACGGTGGAAGTGCTCAAGCAGCCGCAGTACTCGCCGATGGCGGTCGAGCAGCAGGTCATGATCATCTACGCGGTGACCAACGGGTTCATCGACGAGGTGGCGGTGAACAAGATCCGCGCGTGGGAGCAGGGCTTCCACGAATTCATGGCCGCGCAGTATCCGCAGGTGGGCGAGGCGATCCGCAAGGAGAAGGCGCTCTCCAAGGACACGGAAGAGGCGCTGAAGCGCGGGATTGCCGCCTACCAGAAGGTCGCGAAGTAGGGCAGGTCGCAGGACGCAGGTCAGCCCAGGCGCCCCATCACCTGTCGCACACGTGAAGCATGGCTAAAGGTCGCGAGCTCAAGGGCCGCATCAAGACGGTCGAGAACACCAAGAAGATCACGCGCACCATGGAAATGGTCGCAACGTCGAAGATGAAGCGCGCCCAGGATCGCGTCGTTGCGGCGCGTCCGTATGCGACCTCGCTCACGGACGTCATCTCCTCGCTCTACAACGCGGAGCTGGCGGAGCGCTTCCCGCTCCTCCGGCAGCCGGCGCAGGTGCGGAAGGCGGCGGTCATCCTGCTGACCACCAATCGCGGGATGTGCGGCGGGTTCAATGCCAACCTCATCCGCGAGGCGCGTGGCCTGCTGACCACCCTGCGGGAGCAGGGGGTCGAGCCGGAAATCCACGTGGTCGGCCGCAAGGGGATCGGGTACTTCCGCTACATCGGCCAGGCGCTCGCCGTCAGCCGCACGGACATCACGGATCGTCCGACGGCCGAGGATGCCGCCTCGCTGGTGGATGCCCTCATGGCGCAGTTTGTCAGCGGCGCCATCGATGCGGTCTATGTCGTGTACGCCAACTTCAAGTCGGCGATTGCGACGCCACCCGCGACGCTGAAGGTCCTGCCCGTCGACCCGCCGGCCCGCAAGGGCCAGATGCCGGACTACCTGCTCTATCCCTCGGCCGACGCCATCGTCACCGAGCTCCTTCCGGCCTACGTGCGCAATGCCGTCTATCGCGCGCTCGTCGAGACGGTCGCCGGCGAGCAGGGCGCCCGCCGCACGGCCATGAAGAACGCGACGGACAACGCCACTGAGGTGCTCGGTGTCCTCCGCCGTACGTACAACCGCGCCCGCCAGGCCAACATCACGCAGGAAATCGCCGAGATCGTCGGCGGCGCCGCTGCGCTGGAGTAATCGGTTGCCCTTGTAGCTCTGCCGTCTGCCGTCTCCCGTCTTAACTCTCCCTTCGCCGTTCGCACGAAATGACTACCGCCACGATGCACGCCGGCAAGATCGTCCAGGTCATCGGACCCGTCATCGACGTTGAATTCGACGCCGACAAGCTCCCCGAGCTCTACAACGCCCTCGTGGTGAAGGGGCGCTCGGCCACCGGGGACGAGATCAACGTCGTCGCGGAAGTGCAGCAGCACATCGGGCGTAACCAGGTGCGCGCGGTCGCCATGTCCTCGTCGGACGGCGTCACCCGCGGCATGGACGCGGTCGATACCGGCGCTGCCATCTCGGTGCCCGTCGGCGCCCCCGCGCTCGGCCGCATCCTGAACGTCCTCGGCGAGCCGGTCGACAATGGCGAGCCGATCCCGGCGTCCGCCGAGCGCTGGCCGATCCACCGCAAGCGCCCCGACTTCGTCAACCTCGAGCCCAAGACCGAGATCTTCGAGACGGGCATCAAGGTGGTCGACCTCATCGCCCC
>JAEUJL010000394.1 GCA_016794835.1 Gemmatimonadota bacterium
CACGAAGCAGAGGTGCCGCGGCAGCGGCAATCCCGCGGCCACGAGGCGCGACCGGACGACGAGGTACTGGGCCATCGTCTCCGCCGTGCCGCCGGACTTGGACACCACCAGGAACAGCGTCTCGGCGAGCGTGACGCGCGCGCACACCGCGTCGATCGTGTGGGGGTCCACGTTGTCCAGCACATGGAGGCGCGGCCGGCCGCCGCGCGCCGCCGCGTCCAGCTGGTTCCAGTGGGGCGGGCGCAACGCGGTGCGCAGGGCGACCGGCCCGAGCGACGAGCCCCCGATCCCGAGGAGCACCACGTCCGTGTAGCGACCGGTGGTGCCGGCCACGAAGCGCTCGACGGATTCGACCAACGACGTGTTGCCGGGCAGGTCAATGAACCCCAGCTCCCCCGAGGCGCGCCGGCGTTCCACGTCGGCCGACGCCGCGCGAAAGGCCGCCTCGGAGGCCCGCAGGTCGGCGCGGGGCACCCCGCCCCGGACGGCCTCCGTGAGCATGAAGGTGTAGTCCAGGGTGATGCTCATCGCGTGGTCTCTCCTCGTCCCGTCGTGTGAAGTGCCATCGTCAACAATCGACCACCAAACCATCGTACGCCGGCGCGATCCCCGCGGGCAGCTCGGCCTCGAGGGCGGCGTGGAAGTTCTCGTGGGTCAGGTGCGTGAGGTACGTGCGCCGCGCCCCCACCTGCTGGGCCACGCTCACGGCGTCGCTGATGCTCAGGTGCGTGGGATGCGCCTTGTGGAAGAGTGCATTCAGCACGAGCACCTCCACGCCGCGCAGCCGGTCCACCGTCTCCACGGGGACGGTCTTGGCGTCCGTCACGTAGGCGACCGGCCCGACGCGATAGCCAAAGACGCGCACCAGCCCATGGGGGACGGCGATCGCCTGCACCTCGACGTCCCCCACGCGCACGCTGTCGCCATCCTCGATGGGGCGCGCCGTCCCTTCCGGCTTTGACGTCCCCGGCAGCGGCTGCATCCCGTCATCGAAGATGTAGCGGAACCGCTCGTGCAGGCGTCGGAGCGTCTCCGGCGGCCCATACATCGGGAGGGCCCCCCGCTGCCGCACGGTGAACGCCCGCAGGTCATCGATCCCGTGGATGTGATCCGCATGGTCGTGCGTGAAGAAGACCGCGTCGATGCGATCGATGCCGCACGCGATGGCTTGCAGGCGGAGTTCCGGCGGGGTGTCGAACAGGAGGCGCGTACCGGCGGGCGATTCGATGACCGCGCCGCAGCGCGTGCGCTTGTCCCGCGGGTCCGTGGAAGCGCAGACCGCGCACGGACACCCGATCTGGGGCACGCCAAAGCTGGTGCCGGTGCCGAGAAAGGTGAGCCTCACGTGGGTCTGTGCCGCATGTGGGGGAACCTACCGCCGCCCACCCTCACCGTGCCAATCCCACCTCAGACCACTTCCACCTTCATCAGGTTCGTGGAGCCGGGGACGTCAAAGGGCACCCCGGCGGTCACCACCACGCGATCCCCTTCCCGGGCCAGGTCGCGCTGCAGGATCGCCGCGTGGGCCTTCTTGAACATCTCCATGTAGGTCTCGCTGGGCGACACCAGCACGGGGATCACCCCCCAGACGAGCGCGAGCTGGTGGTACGTCCGCTCGATGTCGGTGAGGACGAGGAGCGGCACCCCCGGTCGCTGGGCCGCCACGATGCGCGCGCTGAAGCCGCTCTTCGTGAAGACTACCACCAGCGGGGCCCCGAGGAGGCGCACGGCGGTCGCGGTCGCCGCGGCGATCGTTTCCTCCGTGGACGCCGCCCCCTGCGCAAGGCGACGGGTGTCCCGCGCCGGCGCCGGATGCTGCTCGATCTCGGTGATGATGCGCTGCATCGCCTGCACCGCCAGGCGCGGATACGCCCCCGAGGCCGTTTCGGCCGACAGCATCACGGCGTCGGTCCCGTCCAGGATGGCATTCGCCACGTCACTGGCCTCGGCGCGCGTCGGCCGCGGATTCTGGATCATCGACTCCAGCATCTGCGTCGCGGTGATCACCGGCCGGCCCATGACATTCGCCAGGCGGATGATGCGCTTCTGGACCAGCGGCACTTCCTCGAAGGGCAGCTCAACACCCAGGTCACCGCGGGCGACCATCACGGCATCGGTCGCGCGGAGGATGCTCTCGATCTGGGCCAGCGCGGTGTCCTTCTCGATCTTCGCGACGATGAGCATCCCCTTGGGGAGCAGCGCCCGCAACGACCCGATATCCTCGGCGCGTCGCACGAACGAGAGGGCGAGGTAGTCCACCTTCTGCTCGATGGCGAAGCTGATGTCCAACCGGTCCTTGTCGGTCAGCGACGGCGCCGACACCGCGACCCCCGGGAGGTTGAGTCCCTTGTGGCTCTTGATCGGCCCGCCGTACACGACCCGCGCATGGACCCGGGGACCAACGACATCCAGGACCACCAGCTCGAGCAACCCGTCGTCGACCAGGATGCGGTCGCCGACCTTCACGTCGGTGGCCAGGTCATCATAGGTCACCGGGATGTCGCCCGGCGCCGCGTCGGCTTCGTAGCACAACACCACATCCTGCCCGGACTCGACCAGGATCGGGGTCGAAAGGTCCCCGATGCGGATCCGCGGTCCCTGCAGGTCGCCGAGGATGGCCACCGGGCGGCCACGGCGACGCGCCTCCTCGCGGACGATGCGAATCCGCTCGGCGTGCTGGTCGTGGGTGCCGTGGGAGAAGTTGATGCGCGCGACGTTCAGTCCCGCATCCATCAACGCCCCGATCGCCTCGGGGGTCGAGGTGGCCGGGCCCAGCGTGCAGACCACCTTGGTGCGCGGGATATGTGAGGTCACGTCAGGGCGGTGTGTGGGCGGTCCCCCGGAGTATCGGCCAGGGGACCCGGGGGACAAGGGTGGCTCAGGCGCTGGCCGCGCCTAACGCCTGTCGCTTGGCAGCCAGGCCCCCAATGAGCGAGTCGAACGACTTCTGGAACGACGCGAGCCCTTCGGCGAGCAGCTGGTCGGTCACGGCGTCCATTGGGATACCATGCCGCGCGAGGGTCGCGAGGAGCGCCTCGGCCTCGTCCCACCCCTGGTCGACCGTGCGGGGCGACTCCCCGTGATCCCGAAAGGCCTGCAGGGTGGCCGGCGGCATCGTGTTGACCGTGTGGGGCCCGATGAGCGTCTCCACGTAGATCACGTCACGGTACGCCGGGTTCTTGGTGCTGGTGCTCGCCCAGAGCGGCCGCTGCACCCGGGCACCCCGGGCACGGAGCCGTTCCCACCGCTCACCGGCAAAGCGCTGCGTGAAGAGGCGGTAGGCCAGCCGGGCGTTCGCAATGGCCGCGCGTCCCTGGAGGGCCGTCGCCTCCCCGCCGAGGGCCGCGAGGCGCTTGTCGATCTCACTGTCGACGCGGCTCACGAAGAACGAGGCCACGGAGGCCACGTGGTCGACCGGCTGGCCGGCGGCCGCGCGATCCTCGAGCCCCGCGATGTACGCCTCGATCACCCGGTCGTGCGCCGAGATGGCGAACAGCAGGGTGACGTTGACGTTGATCCCGTCGGCGATGAGGCGTCGCACCGCGCGTGCACCCTCCTCGGTGCCAGGCACCTTCACCATCACGTTCGGTCGATCGACCGCCGCCCAGAGCCGCCGGGCCTCCGCCACGGTGGCGTCGGCGTCGTGGGCGACGCCGGGTGACACCTCGATCGAGACGTAGCCGTCGTCCCCACCGGACGCGCGGTAGATCGGGAGGAAGGCGTCACACGCGGTGCGCACGTCGTCCGTCTCGATCAGCTCAAAGACCTCGTGCGCCGTGAGATGCTCGGGGGCGGCCCCGACCTGCGCGTCATACGCGTCGCTCTCGGCCAGGGCCTTCTCGAAGATGGTGGGGTTCGAGGTCATCCCTCGCACCCCGTCCTCGATCAGGCGAGCCAGCGAGCCATCGCGCAGGATCCGTCGATCGATGAAGTCCAGCCAGATCGACTGGCCGGCCTCGAGCAGTGCCTGGAAACGAGGGTGGCTCACTTCATCGCCCAGGTCGTGGTGAACTCGCGCGTGCCCCACAGGATGCGCAGGTCACCCTTCGGGCTGCCGTCGCCGGCCGGGACCATGGTGATGACAAACGACTCCAAGCTGATTGGCAACGTCTTCGCGACCAGGTCCACCGACGCGAGGTCCTGCGCCTTCACGTATTCGGTGCCCCACTGCCCCGTGTTCTTGTTGATGATGAGCTTCCAGCCCCCGCGCGACGAGGTGCGCGCGTACAGCGAGTAGGCGCCCTTGGGGACCGCCGCGCCGCCAATGACCAGGTCCACGTCGGTCGTGAGGGTCGTCGACGTGTTCGCGCCGAGGCGCCACACCGTGTCGAGGTCGGCCTTGAGGGCGCCTTCCACCACGCGACCGCGCGCGTGCGGCTGGCCGTAGTCGAGCTTGATCTTCGCGGGCGTGCCGGCGGGCTGGCCCTGCGCGGGACGCGGCGGGTTGAGGGTCACCTCCACCGTGGCGCGGGTGCTCGGGGCCGAGCGGAGTTGGGCGGCGACAGGTGTCGCGGCGGCGACGAGGAGCAGGACGGAGAGACGCAACGGAGGGGCCGGTGAATGGGTGGATGCAGCAGGGGCGAAATCTGCCCGGTCGCGCGGTGGCCGGGCAAGCGATTGACGTGGGGGCGTCGCGAGGCATTGGGTGTCAGTGATAGGGAGCGCCACGGTGGCGCGTCCCCAACTCTGCTTCCCCGTCTTGCCATGAAGGTCCGCATTCTCCTCGCGATCGGTGCCGTGCTCGCGATCGCCTGCTCCACCCCGTCTGAACCCACGGCGTCCCGACCGAGTTTCATCGTCGAAGTCAGCGGCGAGTCGTTCCGTGTGGAAGTCGCCACCGCACAACAAGCCCAGGAGTTCCGGTCGCGCCTCCAGTCCGGGGCGCGCGGTGTCATCTCTGGCGAGCTCCTCCAGGGCTCCGGGGGATTCAACACGCCGTGGCGGTGGCATCTCGACCCGGCCACGGTCCACGCGGCGGATCTCGCGATCGAGTTGTGCGACGGGCGACCCAGCCTCGTGGAGGCCGACCTGACCTACTGGCTCGGCAGTGTCCGGCGGTTCTGCCCCTGGGGGGCCAAGGTGATCCGCGAGGAGTGATCCCCGCGGGGCTCCCGTCGGCGCGTCACCGGGTGCTACTTACCCGCCACGTCACGCCACCCTGGAGCCCCCCGCAATGAAGGTCCGAGCCTGTCGCCCCCTCCTCCTCCTCGCCGCCACGGTCGGCCTTTCCGGCAGCGTCGCGGCACAGGCTGCCCCGCGCCCCGATCCCCGGCTGGAGCGCCTCAAGACGGAAGCCCTGACCAAGGTCGAGGGGCGGGCGAAGATGGTCCAGGAAATTGTCGACATGCTTTTCTCCTTTGGCGAACTCGGCTTCCAGGAAGTCGAGACGTCGAAGTACCTCACCGGGCTCCTGGAATCCAACGGCTTCACCGTGGAGCGGAACGTCGCCGGGATGCCCACCGCCTGGGTGGCCAAGTGGGGATCCGGCAAGCCGGTCATCTCCCTCGGCTCGGACATCGACGGGATCCCGCAGGCCAACCAGAAGCCGGCCTTCGGCTTTCGCGAGGCCATCGTCGCAGGGGCGCCCGGTCACGGCGAGGGGCACAACTCCGGCCAGGCCGTGAACATCGCGGCGGCGATCGCGGTCAAGGAAATCATGGAACGGGAGAAGATCCCGGGGACACTCATGCTGTGGCCCGGGGTGGCGGAGGAGCAACTCGCCGGCAAGGCCCACCTGGTGCGCGCCGGGGTGTTCAAGGACGTGGACGTCGCCCTCTTCACCCACGTCGGGAACAACCTGCAGGTGTCGTGGGGGCGCTCCGGCGCCCTGGCGATGGTGAGCGCCGAGTTCCGGTTCAAGGGACAGACCGCGCACTCGGCTGGCGCCCCGTGGCGCGGGAAGTCCGCGCTCGACGCGGTGATGCTGATGGCCCAGGGGTGGGAGTACCGGCGTGAGCACCTCGAGCCGAACCAGCGCTCGCACTACGTGATCAAGGACGGCGGCGACCAGCCGAACGTCGTGCCGCAAACGTCGAGCATTTGGTTCTACTTCCGCGAGAACGACTACAACGGCGTCGTGCGCAACTTCGAGACGGCCAAGCGGATTGCCCGCGGCGCCGCGATGATGACCGACACGCAACTCGACACCGTGCTGATGCTCGGCTCCGCGTGGGACATCCACCACAACCGCCCGATTGCCGAAGTGGCGCACGCCAACATCAAGCGCGTCGGGTTGCCCACCTGGGACGCCAACGACCAGGCGCTGGCCAAGGCGTTGCAGCGCGAGTTGAGCTTCCCGGAAACCGGGCTCCTCACGCAGACCACGCAGGACCTGCAGGGCCCGGCGCCGGCCAACGTGGCCTTCGGCGGATCGGACGACATCGGTGACGTGTCGTGGAACGTGCCGACGGTGACGCTCAACTATCCGTCGAACATCCCCGGGCTCCCGGGCCACAACTGGTCGAACACGATCGCGATGGCCACGCCGATCGCCCACAAGGGCGCCCTCGCCGGGGCCAAGGTGCAGGCGTTGACCCTGCTCGACCTGATGCTCACGCCGACGACCGTCGCGAGTGCGTGGCGTTACTTCAACGACGAGCAGACGAAGACGACGAAGTACAAGTCGTTCCTCGCGCCGGGCGACGCG
>JAEUJL010000416.1 GCA_016794835.1 Gemmatimonadota bacterium
GCGGCCCGCGCAGGCGCCCCATCCGTGGCGGCCAGGGTTGCGGGCCGCCCGGTGAGCGAACGCTCGAGTCGCGCGATGAGCTGGTCCACGCGTCGTCAGTCTTCCACGTCGCCACCCGCGTCGACCCACCCGCGGAAGCCCCCACTCATGGACGCGACATTCGTGTACCCCATCTGCTGGAGCGTGTCGGCGGCAAAGGCGGACCGGTTCCCCGACGCGCAGTAGATGACCAGCGGACGGTCGCGGGGGACGGCCGCCTCGATGCTCGTCTCCAGCATCCCGCGCGGGATGAACATCGCCCCGGGAATGCGCCCCAGGTTCCACTCGTTAGGCTCGCGGCAATCGAGCACGACCAGGGACGGCGTGGTCTCCCGCATCCGCATGGTGTCGGCCGCGGTCACCTGGCGGATCCGCGCCTTGGCGTCGGCAATGAGGTCAGCAGCGCTCTTCACGATCGGGGGGGGTGAGGGGATCGCCTCGCGGGACCGCGGGCGAAGGGGTAGTTTCGCCCGGTGAGCCTGACGACGAAAGTCCTCATTGCACTGGTGGCAGGGCTTGCCACCGGGATCGCGATCTCGGTCCTCGACCTCCCGGCGCTGGCCCGCCTGGTGCCGGTGATCGAGCCGCTGGGCACGTTGTGGATCAATGCGATCCGGATGACCGTGATCCCCCTCGTCGTCGGGAGCATCATTGTCGGGGTGACGGCGGCCCCCGACCCGCGCACGATTGGCCGCGTGGGGGGCCGCGCCCTGCTCCTGTTCGTCGCGCTGCTCCTCGCCGGGGCGGTCTTTGCCGCCCTGGTCTCGCCCCCGCTCTTTGCCCTCCTGCCCATCGACCCGGCGGCGGCGGACGCGCTCCGTGCCAGTGCGTCCCAGGCGGCGGGGACCGCCGGGGAAAGCGCCCAGAAGCTCACGCGTTTCTCCCAGTGGGTGATCGACCTGGTCCCGACGAACCCGGTGAAGGCCGCCGCCGACGGCGCGCTGCTGCCCCTGATCATCTTCTCGGTGGCGCTTGGCCTCGCGATCGGCCGCATTCCGGCGGAGGGGCGTGACGTGCTCCGCCGGTTCTTCACGGGGGTGGCCGACAGCGCGTTGACGATGGTGCGGTGGGTGCTGGCCCTCGCCCCGATCGGGGTCTTCGCGCTGAGCGTCCCGCTCGCGGCGCGACTCGGGCTCTCGGCGGCCGGCGCGCTGCTGGGGTACATCGTGGTGACCTCGGCGGTCTGCGTGGTCTTTGGCCTGGTGGTGATGTATCCGCTCGCCGCGATCGCGGGGCGGATCTCGATGGCGACCTTCGCCCGGGCGATCCTCCCGGCGCAGGCCGTGGCGTTCAGCGCCCGGTCCTCGCTGGCGTCGCTCCCCGCGATGATGGACATGGCGCGCACGCGGTTGGCCCTGCCGGAGCACGTGGCGGCGTTCTTCCTGCCGCTGGCGGCGTCGACCTTTCGCATCGGCGGCGCGTTAGGCATCACGACGGGGATCGTGTTCATCGCCCGCCTCTATGGCATCGACCTGGGCCCGTCGCAGCTCGCGAGCATCGTCCTCACCGTCGTGCTCACGACGTTCAGCATCCCAGGGATCCCCGCCGGGTCCATCGTGGCGATGGTGCCGGCGATGATGGCCGCGGGTGTGCCGGTTGAGGGGATGGGGGTGCTGCTGGCGGTGGACACCGTCCCCGACATGTTCCGGACCACGGCCAATGTCACCGGCGACATGGCCGCCGCGGTGGTGATCGCCCGGGGAGAGTCCGACCCGGCCTGACGCACCCTCCGCGCTCGCAACAGAATGTTGTGATCTGCGTGGCCAGGATGACGGGTGACGCCATCGCCGACGGCACGTTCGGTGGGTGCTCACCTCACGTGCCGCCCACACGCTCCTCGCCGGCCTCACCCGGCCCACCGGCGCCCCGCCCCTCCTTGGCGCCCTCGGATTTGGCCATGCGGCGCGGCTCGACGCCGCCACGGCCCGCGCGTTAGGCATCGAGGCCCACGCCCGCGGCGGGGTCCTGGCGCGACGCGCCGGCACACTGCGGGCCGTGGCCCTCATCGCCCACACCCACGAGGTGCGGGAGGTGGTCGAGCACTGCACCCTGCGCCTGGCGGCCCGCGCCCCCGAGTTCCGGTGGGTCCTCCTCGTCGTGGCCACCGCGGGACACGCGGCCGCCCTCTCGACGTTCATCGAGCGCGAGGGACGACCCCGACGCGCCACCCTCCTCGTCGACCCGCGCCAACCCCGCGCGAGCGACGCCGAGACCCTCGCGGCCGTGGCCGCGGCGGCCGGCGGGGACGACCTGCTGGTGCATGCCCGCTGGCACGAGATCCTGGGTCGCGACGCCCTGTCGACCCGGTTCTATCGCGCGCTCGAGCGGCATGTCCACGCGTTAGGCGAGGGCGCCGAGGGATCGGCCCCAACCGAGGCCCGCCACGCGCTCGCGCTCGCCACGGCCTCGCGGATGCTCTTCCTGGCCTTCCTGGAAGGACGCGGGTGGCTCGACGGCGACGCGAACTTCCTGGCCCGCCACGCGGACGCCGCCCTGGCGGCCGGGGGCGTCCATCGGCGCGTGCTGGACCCGCTGTTCTTCGGGACGCTCAACACCCCCGTCGCTCGACGGGCGCCGCGCGCGCGGGCCTTTGGCCGCATCCCGTTCCTGAACGGCGGCCTCTTCACGCGATCCCCGCTGGAGCAGCGGTATCGGGCCGTGCGGTTCCGGGATACCGAGATCGCTGCATTCCTCGACGAGGTGATCACCCGCTACCGGTTCACCGCCTACGAGGATCGCATGGACGCCTCGGAGGCTGCCATCGACCCGGAGATGCTCGGCCGGGCGTTCGAGAGCCTGATGGCGTCGCGGGACCGGCGCGAGACCGGGGCCTTCTACACCCCGCAGGCACTCGTGGAGCGGACGACGGAAGCCGCGTTAGGCGAGTACCTGCACGCGCGGGGCCTGCCGGAGCCCGCCGTCGAGCGCTGGCTGGCCGGCGGCGCACCGGATGACCACGAGGCCCGGGCGCACCTGCAGCGCGTGCGCGTGCTCGATCCCGCCTGTGGGTCCGGCGCGTTCCTCGTCTTTGCCCTGGACCGCATCGTCCGCCTGCTCGGCGCCGCCGGCGAGGACGCCCCGCGTGCCGCACTCAAGCGCCTCGTGCTCACCCGGTCGATCTTCGGGGTGGACCTCAACCCGATGGCGGTGTGGTTGTGCGAACTGCGCCTGTGGCTCGCCACCCTCGTGGAGCTCGAGGTGAGCGATCCACTCGAGCTGCCGCCGCTCCCCAACCTGGATCGCAACGTGCGCGTGGGCGACGCCCTGGATGGCGGGGAATGGGAGTCGTCGCTCACCGTGTCTCGCGCGATCGCCCGTGACCGGGCGCGTTATGCCCGCAGCACCGGGACCCGCAAGGCGCTGCTGGCCCGCCGCCTCGATGCCGCGGAACGCCGCGCGGCGATCGACGTCATCGACGCACGATTGGCTGCGGTGGCCGAAGAACGGTGGTCGCTTCTCGTCGCCTCGCGCGGTCGCGACCTGTTTGGTGGGCGCCGCGGCTCACTGCCCGAGGAGCGCGCGCGTCGACTGGAACTCCAGGCCACGGCCCGTCGACTGCGTCGCCAGCGCGACGCGCTGCGGCACGGGGCGGCGTTGCCCTTTCGCTTCGCCTCACACTTTGCCGATGCCATCCACGCCGGCGGGTTCGACCTCGTCGTTGGCAACCCACCCTGGGTGCGCCTGCACCGGATCCCGCCGGAACGGCGTGAGCAGTTCCGGGCGACGTATCGCGTCTTCCGCGACGCAGCGTGGGAAGGCGCGTGGTCTCGGGGCGCATCGTTTGGGGCCCAGGTGGACCTCGCGGCGCTCTTTGCGGAGCAGTCCCTGCGCCTGCTGCGCCCGGATGGGGTGATGGCGCTGCTGCTCCCCATGAAGTTGTGGCGCTCCCTGGCCGGCGGTGGCCTGCGCCGCCTCCTGCATGAGAGCAACAGCGTGCGCGTCGTGGAGGACTGGTCCGACGCCCCCGCGGCCTTTGACGCCGCCGCGTATCCGTCGCTGGTTGTCGTGCGCAAGGCCGCGCCCGTGGCCAACGCCGCGGTGCGGATGACGGTGCATCGGCGCCGACTCGCCGTCAGCTGGCCGTGTCCGCGCGGGGACCTCGCGTTCGATGCGTCCCCCGGTGCCCCATGGATCACCCTGCCCCCAGACGCGCAGCGGGCGTTCCGCCGATTGGCCGAGGTGGGCGCACCGCTGGCGCAGCTGCAACCGCCCATGCTCGGCGTGAAGTGCGGGTGCAATGAGGCCTTCCTGGTCACGCAGCCACGCGTCGATGATGGCGCGACGATCGTGACCACCGCCCGCGGCAACATCCGGATCGAGCGCGAGGTGCTGCGTCCGATCCTCCGCGGCGAGCACGTGCGCCCCTGGCACGCGCGCGCGTCGACCGAGTGGGTCATCTGGACGCACGGTGTGGATGGACGCCCGTTGCGCACGCTCCCGGAGGCCACGGCGCGCTGGCTCGCGCGCTGGCGCGGCATCCTCACCGAGCGCAGTGACGTGCGCGGGTCTGCCGCGTGGTGGTCGCTGTTTCGCATCGACGCGGCCCTCAACGATCGGCCGCGCGTGGTCTGGGCCGACATGAGCCGCGGCCCGCGCGCGCTCATCCTTCCCGCGCGATCACCGGTGGTCCCGCTGAACACCTGTTACGTGCTGCCGTGCCGCGACGACACCGATGCGGCCGCACTGGCCACCCTGCTCAACACACCGATCGTCGCGGCCTGGCTGGGCACCATCGCAGAGCCGGCGCGCGGCGGGTACCAGCGCTTCCTGGCCTGGACCGTGGCGGCCCTGCCGCTCCCGGGCGATTGGGCGCGCGCGCGCGACGTGCTCGCCCCCCTGGGACAGCGTGCGATGGCGGGCGACGTCCCGTCGGAGACCGACCTCCTGGCCGCCGCGTGCGACGCCTACCGCGTGAGCGTGCGCAGCATGGGGCCTCTCGTCGAGTGGCAGTGGCGTTAGGCGCCGTGCGTGCCCGGATGGCCCACGCCGTCCGGTCGACCGTGGTCGTCCCGCCGACCCTCGGCGCCGTCACCCTGCGCCCGCACCAGGTCGAGGCCGCCGCGCTCGTGCTCGAACGCTGCCGTCGGCTGGGGGGCGCGCTCCTCGCCGACCCCGTGGGCGCCGGAAAGACCTACACGGCCCTTGCCTGCGCCCCGTTCTACGCCTCAACCACGGTGGTCGCTCCCGCCGTGCTCCGCGACACCTGGCGACGGGCCATCGAGCGCACCGGCCTGCGGGCGACGTGGCTCTCGATCGAGAGCCTGTCGCGGGCCACGCCGCCCCTCCCCCCGCCACGCTCCCTGGTGATCGTCGACGAGGCCCACCACGCGCGCAACCCGGCCACGCGCCGCTACCAGTCCCTCGCCCGCCTCACGTGGGGCGCCGACGTCCTGCTCCTGACCGCCACCCCGGTTCACAACACCGCGCGCGACCTCGACGCCCTGACGGCGCTGTTCACCCACCCCGCCCCACACACGGCCGCCGCCGTGACCCTGCGACGCACCCTGCCCGCCCTCCCCGGGACTCCACGCGTGCGCCCGATCCAATGGGTCGAC
>JAEUJL010000426.1 GCA_016794835.1 Gemmatimonadota bacterium
ATGGCCGACGGCGGCCGCAACAGGCGCGCTCGGCGAAAAGCCGGGGCCCCGTGCGCCACCAAGCACGATCGCGGGGCGGGCGCCGTCAGCCCTTGGGCGCGCCCTTCTCCGCGTCGCCCCCGGAAGTGTGCAGCTCCTTCGTCTTGTTCACGGCGATCTCCAGGGCGGTGCGGATCTGGCCCACGAACTCCCGCAGCGAGCGCAGGCGCGTCTGGTCGCTCCCGCCGCGCGACAAAACCAGGATCAGGGCCGACACCAGGTCCGAAATCATCCCGAACTGCCCCTTCAGCAGCCCCACGAGGGGGGTCGCCGCCCGCTGGATCTGCTGGCGCAGCTGCGCGGTGCTCTTCTGCGCCCGCACCTCGATCGCCATCCGCTCCACGATCGCATGAATGCGCGTTAACTGGAGCTGCGCCTCCTCCAGCGTGGCCATCTTGGCGATGCCCGCGCCGTCCAGCTTGGGGCCACTCATCCCGCGCCCCCGCCGATCATCGCGCTGGGATTCAGGATCTCGTCGAGGCGCTCCCGGGTCAGCAGCCCGCGCGCCATCACGATGTCATAGACCCCACGGCCGGTCGCCGCCGCTTCCTTCGCGACATCCGTACATGTCGCATACCCCAGCACCGGGACCAGCGCCGTCACGATCCCGATCGACTCCTCTACAAACCGCTTGAGCCGATCCGGATTGGCGGTGATCCCCTCCACGCAGCGCATCCGCAGCACTGTGCAGGCATTGCGCAGTGACGCGATTCCACGCAGCAGGTGGTAGGCAATCACCGGCTCGAACGCGTTCAGCTGGAACTGGCCCGCCTCGGCCGCCATCGTCACCGTCACGTCCCCGCCGATGATCTCGAAGCACACCTGGTTCACGACTTCGGGAATGACCGGGTTCACCTTCCCCGGCATGATCGACGAGCCAGGTTGCATCGGCGGCAGGTTGATCTCGCCAAAGCCGGCGCGAGGCCCCGAGGAGAGCAGGCGCAGGTCGTTGCAGATCTTCGAGAGCTTGGTGGCGCAGCGCTTCAGCACCCCGCTCAACTGCACGAACGCCCCGGTATCGGAGGTGGCCTCCACCAGGTCCGGCGCGGTGACGAGCGCGAGCCCGGTCACCTGGCTCAGGTGGCGACGGACGGACTCGGCGTAACCCGCGGGCGCCGTGATCCCCGTCCCGATCGCCGTAGCGCCCATGTTGATCTCGCGGATCAACGAGAGCGACTCACCCAGGCGCTCGACATCCTCGAGGATCGTGTGGCCAAACGCCGCGAACTCCTGGCCGAGGGTCATGGGGACGGCGTCCTGCAGCTGCGTGCGACCCATCTTCAGCAGCGGCGAGAACTCCCGCCCCTTCGCCAGGAAGGCCTCGGCCAACTCACGCATCGCGACGCGCAGCGTCTCGATCTCGCCGTGCAGCGACAGCCGGACCGCCGTCGGATAGACGTCGTTGGTGGACTGGCTGAGGTTGACGTGCTCGTTCGGGTGGAGCCGCTCGTACTGGCCCCGGCGTTCGCCCAGCAGTTCGAGCGCCCGGTTGGCGATGACCTCATTGGCGTTCATGTTCGTCGAGGTGCCGGCGCCGCCCTGGATCACGTCGACCAGGAAGTGCTCATGGTGCCGCCCGGCGCGGATCTCCCGCGCCGCCGCCGTGATCGCATCGCTCCGTTCCTGGTCGAGCAAGCCGAGCTCGTGGTTGGCCAGGGCCGCCGCTTCCTTCACCGCGGCGATCGCCTCGATGAGGGCGGGGAGCTCGCGGATCGGGGTGCCGGTGATCGGGAAATTCTCGAGGGCCCGCAGGGTCTGCACCCCATACAGGGCGTCGTTCGGGACGGTGCGAATGCCGAGCAGGTCCTTCTCCTCGCGTCCGCTGGCACCGCTGAAGCCCATGAGGCGGCCGCGGCCCGCCAGGGTGGCGTCGGTGGCGGCAAGCCGGCGGGAGATCGCCCG